>NZ_JARDJE010000023.1:0-80182 GCF_048957735.1 Rhodococcus sp. As11 | reverse complement strand
AAAAGTGAAGTGGTCGCACCAAATATTATTTGGCACTGACATTCATCGGCACACTGTTGAGTTCTCAAAGAACACGCGCACATCGTCACGTTCCGGACTGTCGTCCGACCCGCTCCGAGGCAACCGTTCCAAGCTATCACATCTGATTTCAGGGACGCAAACTCGTTGCGTTCCCCGTCTCTTCTGTGAGAGCCGATCGATGCGACATCGAACATGCCTATTTCCGAACCTCTCGGTCCGGCGGGCTGTTCGGTGTCGCTCGAACGACGACTAAGTTACGCCGACGCTAACGAGCCGTCAAATCCGCTGCTCAGAGGCTCGTCAGCGTCGGCAAACAGCATCAGTCGTGGACGACGCGGACACCGGCGAAGTTCCGCTTGCCCCGGCGCAGGACGAGCCAGCTGCCGTGCAGCAGCTCTCCGTCGCGCGCGGTCCACTCCTCCGAGGAGATCCGGACGTTGTTGACCGATGCCCCGCCTTCCTTGACGGTGCGCCGTGCAGCGCCCTTGCTCTCGCACAGTCCCGACGCGACGAGCAGATCCACGATCGTGTCCGGTTCGCCGGCGTGGAGCTCGGTCACGGACGCCTCGGTCAATGCGGCCGCGAGTGTGGACTCGTCGAGGTCGCCGAGCTCCCCCCGGCCGAACAGTGCGCGACTGGCCAGTTCGACCGAGGCGGTGTTGTGCGCACCGTGGACGAGCGTCGTCATCTCTGCGGCGAGCCGCTTCTGGGCCTCGCGCGCGTGCGGACGCTCCGTGGTGGCGGTCTCGAGTTCGGCGAGTTCGTCCTTGTCGAGGAAGGTGAACCAGCGCAGGTACTTCATGACGTCGGCGTCGGCCGCGTTGACGAAGTACTGGTACCAGGCGTACGGGCTGGTCATCTCGGGGTCGAGCCACAGGCTGCCACCGCCGGTGGACTTGCCGAACTTCTTGCCGTCCGAGGAGGTCACGAGCGGGACGGTCAGCGCGTGCACGCTCGCGCCGTCGGTTCGCCGGTTGAGCTCGACGCCGGCGATGATGTTGCCCCACTGGTCGGAACCACCGACCTGCAGCGCACACCCGTGCTCGCGGCGGAGCTGCACGTAGTCGTTCGCCTGCAGCAGCATGTAGCTGAACTCGGTGTACGAGATGCCGTCGGCTTCGAGCCGGCGCTTGACTGTGTCTCGAGCGAGCATCACGTTGACCGAGAAGTGCTTGCCGATGTCGCGCAGGAAGTCGATCACCGACAGATTGCGGGTCCAGTCGAGGTTGTTCACGACCACGGCTCCCGTCCGGGAGTCGTCGAACTCGACGAACCGTTCGAGCTGTCCCCGGATCCGTCCGGCCCACTCGGCGACGGTGTCGGCGGAGTTCATGGTCCGCTCCCCCACGTCCCGTGGGTCGCCGATCATGCCGGTCGCGCCACCTGCGAGAACGATGGGCCGGTGGCCGGCGCGCTGGAAACGTTTGAGAGCGAGGAGCGGTACGAGGTGACCGGCGTGCAGGCTCGGACCGGTCGGATCGAAACCGGCATAGAGGGTGATCGGACCCTTGTCGAGTTCGCCTCGAAGTGCGTCGAGATCGGTCGATTGCGCGATGAGACCGCGCCAGGTCAGTTCGTCGAGGATGTGCTCAGTCACCGTTCGATCATCCCATCACCCGTGAGGAGCGGCGGGCGCGCGTGGGCTGCGCCGGTACGCGGAGACTCCGACGGCGCCGGGAATCCACAACCGCCACGGCCTGTCGGCGGCGACGCTGATCCCCACCCGTGGACCGCGTGCGACCTCGCCGACCAGCGGCTCTGCCGGAAGTTCCACGCGCACCCGGGCATCGGAGACGCCCACGTCGATGCCGTTGTCGGCCAGGTCGAGACCGAGGGCAGCGGCCAGATTTCCGGGGCCCCGAGCGAGGTTGGCGAACGGCGTGCCGGGGGTGCGACGGGCCCGGGCGGCCTGTTCTCCGGCGACGACCTCACCGCCCCGTAACAGCACTGCTGCGGCGGTGCCATCGGGACCGAGGGAGATGTTCGCGCAGAAGTGCAGGCCGTAGCTCCGGTAGACGTACAGATGTCCTGCGGGCCCGAACATGACGGAATTGCGCGGGGTCGGTCCTCGATACGAGTGCGCTGCCGGGTCCGGCCACGGTCCGTCCTCGGGCCCGCCGTAGGCCTCGACCTCGGTCAGCAGGACGGTGATCTCCCCTACCCGGACCGTCGCTCCGAGCAGCGCGGCGGCTGCCTCGACCGGATCGAGTCCCTCGAGCTCGCCGCGAACGGATCTGCTGCAGCGGCTCAGTCTGCACTCCATCCGGCGACACCGCGCGCGGTGAAGTCGTTGTGCTCGGCATCGGTGACCTCGCGGGCCTCGTCGACGAGGAGGACGGGAATGCCGTTCTCGATCGGATACGCCCGCCGCAGGCGGGGGTTGTAGAGGACCGCGTCGTCGACGAGAAGCAACGGCCCCTTGTCCTCGGGACAGGCCAGAATGCTCAGCAACGTGGGATCGACAGCCACGGATGTCCTTTCGAAGGGCGGAACCGAACCGGAACCAGGTTACCGCGCCCCGGCGGGCGAACCGGCCGTGCCCGCCTTCCAGGCCAGCGCGACGGCCTTGGTGAATCTCTTGTACGTCCCCGTGTCGGGGCTCAGGTACCAGGTGCGGACGGTGGGAACGGGCAATCCCTGTTCGCGCAGCCCGTCGGCCGCCGGACGATAGGACGGCCCCAAGGGGATGTCGTGCACGATGTGCACCAGATCCGGCCGTTCGTCGGGCGCAATCGCGTCGAACGCTGCGGTGATCTCTGCCGCCGTCGGTGCCCGGTTGCCCCGCAACGTGCACGCGGCCACCGCGATGTCGCGTCCGCCCACCGAGATCCCGTAGGCGACGGCGAGGTCGACGCGCGGGATCGCTTCGAGGACGTCGGTCACGCTCTGGGTGAAGACCGGACCGTGGAAGGTGGGGATCACCGTCCGTCGGCTGTCGAGCAGCCAGAAGTCGCCGTCGGCGTCGCGCCGGAACAGGTTGTCGGTGGGCACCCACACGTCGCCCGGTTCGAACACCCCGCGCATGACGCCGGTGAGCGCCGAGGCGGCGGGCCCGGGTTTGCCGAGCAGCAGTCCGACCTCACCGACCCGCGCCTCCCGCACGAACCCGCGGTCGTCCTCGACGAGTCGGCCCGCGCCGGCGTCGTAGGCGGCGAGCCGCACGTCGGCGCTGCCGGGCAGCGGCCGGCCCTTCGAGCCGATCTTCGAACCGGAGACGTTCGCGAGCACGACGTTGCCCTCGGTCGAGGCGTAGAACTCGAGCACCCGCGCAGGCTGGAACCTGTCGAGCGTGCGGCGCCACAACCCCGGTGGCATACCGGATCCGATGAACAACCGGATGGGATGGATGGCGTCGATGTGCAGCGAGGGGCTGTCGAGCACCTCACGCAACATCGCCCAGGTGTAGGTGACGACGGTGACGCCGTAGCGGTGCACCTCATCGCTGAACAGCGAGGGATTCAGCCCGCGGGACAACGCGATACGCGCTCCACCCGCCAGCGCCCCACCGAAACTGACCAGAAGACCGGACGAATGATGCAGAGGCGCAAGGCAATACATCGTGTCGCCGCGACCGAGCGAGGCGGCGGTCGCCGTACCGAAGGCCGACAGCGCCCACCGGTAGTTGGTGACCCGCCGCACCGCGAGCGTGTCGCCGCTGCCGGAGAAGAGGACGAACGCGAGCTCCCGCGCAAGACCGGGATCGGGGACGTACCACCCCGGCAGTTGCACCGACGAGATGTCGAGTCGTTCGAGATCGACGACGTCGGTGCCGGGTTCGATGTCGAGGTCGCGAACGTCGCCACCACCGAGCACCAGCACGGGCAGACCGGTCGCCACGGCCGCATCGAGGTTCTCCGGATCGGCCACGATCTTCTCGACACCGCCGAGGCGCACGGCCTCCGCGACGTCCGGTCCGGGCGGGATCAGCACGGAGACACCGCCGAGGCGGGAGATCGCGGCGACCGCGGCCATAGCACTGGGACGCACGTCCATGAGGATCCCGACGTGCATCGCGGGGCGGACGCCGTTGTCGACGAGACCGAGCACGACGTTGTCGATCCGGCGGTTCACAGCGTCGAATGTGTAGACGCGGTCCTCGAAGATGAAGCACTCCCGTTTCGGCGACTTGCGGCCGATCTCGGCGAGCAGACCCCCGACGGAGATGCGGGTGCGCGACTGGATCTGTCCGAGCCGCGCGAGCCGGGGCAACGCGCGTGCGGCCTCACCGGTGAGATCGCGTGCGCCGCGGACGGCGCCGACGGCAATCCCCGCAACTCCTCTACCGAAGTCCGTTCCCACGTCGGCGAGGGTCGCGACGGTGTGGGTGATGCGGGATGCGACCGAGACGCCGGTGCCTTCGTCCTTCGGATCGGGCACGACCATCGGCGCCATACCGACGGGACGATCACCGACTCCCTCGCGCCACTGCACCCATTCGCCGACCGAGGGCCACGTCTGCTGGCCGGCAACGCTGCCCACGACGAGCCCGAAATGCCCTGCACGCAAAGTGCATTCGTAGATCTCCGCGCGGGGTGCCGCTTTGCGGATACCGCGCACGGCGAGCGGTTGCCCGATGTCGTCGACCTCGCCGACGAACGCGAGGACGGGACAGGTGATCTCGGCGAGGCTCACCACCCGGTCGTTGACGACGAAACCGCCACTGACCATGCGATTGTGGGCGATGAACTGGCGCAGCATCTCGGCGACGGCCGGACCGGACCACGCCACCCACCCCTCGGTGTCGAGGAACCGGCGTTGCGGCTCGCGCGGCAGCAGCGCTTCCCTGTCGTGGAGCTGGAGCAGGAAGTCGATGCGCGATCGCACGGTCTTGACCGGATCGAGCAGCTGGAAGCCGGTGCGCGCCATCCATCCGGTGATCGCGAGGCGGTTGAAGACGTGGTCGGCGAGGAAGTCCGCGGAGTGGGTCGCGACGATCTCGGGGATCCCGAAGGGCAGCGCGGCGAGGGTGTCGACGGGGCTGCCGAAAGTGATCAGGCTCGCGATGCCGCGGCTGCGCCGGTACGCGGCCACCTGATAGCAGAACATTCCGCCCTGCGAGTATCCACCGAGGTGGACGTCGTGGCCGGTGTAGGCGCGCACGCGGTCGACGATCTCGTCGAGGGCGAGGAGATGATCGGTGAGGGTGCGCTTCCAGCCGCCCTCCTCCTGGTCGGGCGAACCGAAGTCCACGACCCACGGGTCGAGTCCCGCGGCGTGGAGGGTGCCGACGGCGCCGGCGTCACGGGTGACGTCGTAGACCTCGGCGGACACCATCATGGGCGGTACGAGGACGATCGGGATGCCCGTGGAAGCGGTGTCCGATTCGGGGAAGTACCGGCGGAGTCGGTACATCGCGGTGCGTTCGACGACCTGGTACGGCGAGGACGACCGGTCCGGTTCGAGGCCACCGAACCGCAGGACGTCGAGACCGTTCTGGGCGGTGGCGACGAGCCGTCGCATCGACTCGGCCACTACATCGGCGTCCAGTCCCACGGTCCGCTCCCCTCTCGACGATGTATCCGCACGGGTCCCCGGCACCTGCGGTTCTACACCGGTACCCGCTGCGTGCCGAGAGTATGTGCCAGCCTGCCACACCACCGTGACCGTCCCGGGCAACTCGGGGTGCCCGGGACGGCAGGTGGGTCAGCCGCGGACCCAGTCGCGCAACTGCACCGCGGCATCGCGCACGCGGCCGAGCTGCTCGACGACCCGCACGCCCGCGGTACCGCCACGCGCGTCGCGCGAGGCGATCGAGCCTTCGACCGTGAGCACGTCCCGCACCTGCGGGGTCAGTGCCGGATCGACACCGGCCAGTTCGTCGTCGGTGAGGTCCTCGAGGCCGACTCCGCGCCCCTCGGCGGCCCGCACGCACGCACCGGCCGCCTCGTGGGCGACGCGGAACGGTACGCCCTGCCGGACCATCCACTCGGCGATGTCGGTCGCGAGGGTGAAGCCGGCGGGAGCGAGTTCGGCCATGCGCTCGGTGTGGAAGGTCAGCGTCGAGACGAGACCGGCAATGGCCGGGAGCAGCAGCTCGAGCTGCGCCACCGAGTCGAAGACCGGCTCCTTGTCCTCCTGCAGGTCGCGGTTGTAGGCCAGCGGCTGCGCCTTGAGGGTGGCCAGCAGTCCGGTGAGGTTGCCGATGAGGCGACCGGCCTTACCGCGGGTGAGCTCGGAGACGTCCGGGTTCTTCTTCTGCGGCATGATCGACGACCCGGTCGACCATTCGTCCGCGAGGGTGACGTATCCGAACTCGGGAGTGCTCCACAGGATGACCTCCTCCGCCATGCGGGAGAGGTCGACGGCGATCTGCGCGAAGACGAAGGCCGCTTCCGCCGCGAAGTCACGAGAACTGGTCGCGTCGATGGAGTTGTCGGCCGCGGAGTCGAAGCCCAGATCGGCCGCGATCGCGTCGGGGTCGAGACCGAGCGACGATCCGGCCAGCGCACCCGACCCGTACGGCGACACCGCCGCGCGCTTGTCGAAGTCGCGCAGCCGGTCGACGTCGCGCAACAGCGGGTGTGCGTGGGCCAGCAGGTGGTGTGCGAGCAGCACGGGCTGCGCCGCCTGCAGGTGCGTCTTGCCGGGCATCACGGCATCGGGGTGGGCCGCGGCCTGGCCGGCGATCGCTTCCACCACGTCGAGGACACCGTCGGCGATGCGCCGCGCGCTGTCGCGCAGCCACATCCGGAACAGCGTCGCGACCTGGTCGTTGCGGGAGCGGCCCGCGCGGAGCCGGCCGCCGACCTCGGGACCGACCCGCTCGATGAGTCCCCGTTCGAGCGCGCCGTGCACGTCCTCGTCGGATTCGGCGGGACCGAACGCACCCGAGGCCACATCGGCGGCGAGTCGGTCGAGGCCGTCGAGCATCGTGGCGAGGTCGTCGTCGGTGAGGAGTCCGGCGCGGTGCAGGACCTTGGCATGGGCCTGCGAGGCGCGCACGTCGTACGGGGCCAGGGCCCAGTCGAAGTGCGTGGACTTGCTCAGCGCCGCCATGGCGGCGGCCGGTCCGGATGCGAACCGGCCGCCCCACAGGGCACCTTCGTTGGTGCCGTGAGCCGTCATGACTACAGGCCCAGATCGCGCTTCGCGGCGACCTTCGACGACAGGCCGTGGATCTGCACGAAGCCCTTGGCGTTGGACTGGTCGAAGCTGTCGCCCTCGTCGTAGGTGGCGAGGTTGAAATCGTAGAGCGACTCGGGGCTGCGGCGGCCGTTGACGGTGATGTGCCCACCGTGGAGCACCATGCGGATGTCGCCGGTGACGCGTTCCTGGGTGTTCGCGACGAAGGCGTCGAGGGCGGTCTTCAGCGGGGAGAACCACAGGCCGTCGTAGACCAGTTCGCTCCAGCGCTCCTCGACGCGCCGCTTGTAGCGGCCGAGTTCGCGCTCGAGGGTGACGTGCTCGAGTTCCTGGTGCGCGGTGATCAGCGCGATGGCGCCGGGTGCCTCGTAGATCTCGCGGCTCTTGATGCCGACGAGGCGGTCCTCGACCATGTCGAGACGGCCCACACCCTGGGCACCGGCGCGACGGTTGAGTTCCTGGATCGCCTCGAGGACGGTGACGTGCTTGCCGTCGATGGCGACGGGGCGGCCGGCCTCGAAGCTGACGATCAGCTCGTCGGGGGCCTGCCAGTGGGCGGTGGGATCCTCGGTGTAGTCGTAGACGTCCTTGGTGGGGGCGTTCCACAGGTCTTCGAGGAAGCCGGTCTCGACGGCGCGGCCCCACACGTTCTGATCGATGGAGAACGGCGAGCGCTTGGTGACGTTGATGGGAAGGCCGTGCTCCTCGGCGAAGGCGATGGCCTTCTCGCGGGTCCAGGCGTAGTCGCGGACCGGTGCGATGACCTGGAGGTCGGGAGCGAGGGCACCGAAGCCGACCTCGAAGCGGACCTGGTCGTTGCCCTTGCCGGTGCAGCCGTGCGAGACGACGGTGCCGCCGTGCTCGCGGGCGGCCTGCACGATGTGCTTGACGATCAGCGGGCGGCTGATGGCCGAGACCAGCGGGTAGCGATCCATGTAGAGCGCGTTGGCCTGGACGGTGGGCAGGCAGTACTCGTTGGCGAACTCGTCCTTGGCGTCGACGACGATCGATTCGACGGCACCGCAGTCGAGGGCGCGCTGACGCACGACCTCCATGTCCTCGCCACCCTGGCCGAGGTCGATGGCGACGGCGACGACCTCCTTGCCGGTCTCCTTGCCGATCCAGCTGATGGCGACGGAGGTGTCCAGCCCGCCCGAATAGGCGAGTACGACGCGTTCGGCCATTGTCTTTGTGCTCCTTTGTATTTCGACGTGCGTCTATGAGTGGTAGGTCAGGTGAGTGATTCGATTTTCGCGGCCAGTTCGGCTCCCGTCGTCGGTTCGCGGGCGATGACCGCGATGGTGTCGTCGCCGGCGATCGTTCCGACCACCTCGGGTAATGATGCCCGATCGAGTGCACTGGCCAGATAGTGCGCTGCCCCCGGCGGGGTGCGCAGCACGGCGATGTTGCCGCTCGAGTCGGTCGACACCAGCAGTTCACCGAGGAGACGGGACAGGCGGTCGGTGCCGCCGGTCACGCCGCGCACGGGGCTGCCGTCCTCCGGGACGACGTACACCCCCGCTCCCCCGTCGGCCCCGCGGAGCTTCACGGCCCCGAGTTCCTCGAGGTCGCGGGAGAGGGTGGCGGTGGACACCTCGATGCCGTCCGCGGCGAGCAGAGCGGCGAGTTCGGTGTGGCTGCGCACGGGATGTGCGGCGAGCAGAGCGACGATACGGGCCTGCCGTGCCGCGCGTGTCGGCGCGCTCGCCGCGCTGTCCGCCTGGTTCGCCGCCGTGCTCACGGTCAGCTCCGGCCCTGCTCGAGCAGCCACACGAGCAGGGCCTTCTGCGCGTGCAGGCGGTTCTCGGCCTCGTCCCACACCACCGACCGCGGCCCGTCGATGACCTCGGCGGTGATCTCCTTGCCGCGGTAGGCGGGCAGGCAGTGCAGCACGATCGAGTCGGCGTCGGCGAGGGAGACGAGCTCGTCGTTCAGTTGGAACGGCCGGAAGGGGGCCTCGCGGTCCTTGCCGTCGTCCTCCTGCCCCATCGACACCCAGGTATCGGTGACGAGCACGTCGGCGTCGGCGGCTCCGGCGCGCGGGTCGTCGGTGACGGTGACGGTGCCGCCGGTCTGCTCGGCCCGCGCGCGGGTCGCGGCGACGACCTGCGGGTCGGGGGTGAATCCGGCCGGGGACGCGATGGTCACGTGCATGCCGGCGGTGACGCCGCCGAGCATGAGCGAATGCGCCATGTTGTTCGCGCCGTCGCCGAAATAGGTCATGCGCAGCCCTGCGGTGCTGCCCTTGCGCTCGCGGACGGTCTGCAGGTCGGCGAGGACCTGGCAGGGGTGGAAGGTGTCGGTGAGCGCGTTGACGACGGGCACGGTCGAGTGCGCGGCGAGCGTCTCGATGCGGTCCTGGCCGTAGGTGCGCCACACCACCGCTTCGGTGAAGCGGGAGAACATCCGGGCGGTGTCCTCGAGGGTTTCGCCCTTACCGATCTGGGTGGCGCCGGTGTCGACGACGATGGCGTGGCCGCCCAGCTGGGCGATGCCGGCGTCGAACGAGAAGCGGGTGCGGGTGGAGGTCTTGTCGAACAGCACTGCGACGCTGAGGGGCCCTTCGAGGGGGCGGCGGGACAGCGGTGCCTTCTTGAGTTCGGCGGCGAGTTCGAGTACCTCGGTCTGTTCGGCCGGGGTGAGGTCGTCGTCGCGCAGGAAGTGGCGGAGCACGGTCAGTTTCCTTCCCGGTCGGCGGTGTCGAGGATCGCGGGCAGCGCTGTCACGAAGCTCTCGGCCTGCGGTTCGGTGAGGATCAGCGGGGGCGCGAGACGGATCACGTCGGGGGCAGCGGCGTTGACGAGGAAACCGGCCTCGCGGGCAGCGGTTTCGACGGCCGGTGCCTTCGCGGCGGTGAGGACGATGCCACGCAGCAGCCCGGACCCGCGCACGTGCGACACGAGCGGATGCCCGATGTCCTCGATGCCGGCGGCGAGGGTCTTGCCGACGGCGTCCACGTGATCGAGCAGGTTCTGTTCGTCGATCGTGCGAAGCACCGCGAGTGCCGCCGCCGCGCACACCGGGTTGCCGCCGAAGGTGGTGCCGTGCTTGCCGGGCTGGAACAGCTCGGCGGCCGGGCCGGTCGCGAGAACGGCGCCGATAGGCAGACCACCGCCGAGGCCCTTGGCGAGGGTCATCACATCGGGGGTGATTCCCGCAGCCTGGTGGGCGAAGAAGGTGCCGGTGCGGGCGATGCCGGTCTGGACCTCGTCGAGCACGAGCAGGGCGCCGCGTTCGGTGGTGAGGCGGCGCGCGCCGGCGAGATAGCCCTCGGGCGGGACGACGACGCCGGATTCGCCCATGATCGGTTCGAGGAAGACGGCGGCGGTGTTCTCGTCGATCGCGGCGTCGAGCGCGGCGAGATCGCCGTAGGGTACGAACTCGACGCCGGCGGGCATCGGCTCGAAGGGCGCACGCTTGTCGGGCTGGCCGGTGAGGGCGAGAGCGCCCATGGTGCGGCCGTGGAAGGCCTTCTCGCACGCGACGATCTTCGGCCGTCCGGTGAGCCGGGCGATCTTGAACGCCGCCTCGTTGGCCTCGGTGCCGGAGTTGCAGAAGAAGGCGCGGCCCTCGTGACCGAAGTGCGCGAGGAGTTTCTCGGCGAGTTCGAGCACCGGCGGCGAGGCGTACAGGTTCGACACGTGGCCGAGCTGGTTCAGCTGCGCGGTCACGGCCTCGATGATCGCCGGGTGACGGTGGCCGAGGCTGTTGACGGCGATGCCGCCGAGCAGATCGAGGTACTGCTTGCCGTCGGCGTCGGTGAGCACGGCGCCGTCACCGGCGACCAGGGCGACCTTGGGCACGCCGTAGTTGTTCATCAGCGAACCCGCCCAGCGCTGCTGGAGGTCGGACGTGCCGGTCATGCGGGGCCTTCCTTCTCGGAGACCGGCACCACCATGGTGCCGATGCCTTCTTCGGTGAACAGTTCGAGGAGCACGGAGTGCGCTCGGCGGCCGTCGATGACATGCGCGCTGGGCACTCCGCCCTGCACGGCACGCAGGCACGCCTCCATTTTGGGGACCATGCCGGAGTCGAGCGACGGCAGCAGCGCGGTGAGGGCATCGGCGTCGATCCGGGAGGTGAGCGAGCCGCGATCGGGCCAGTTCGTGTAGAGGCCCTCGACGTCGGTGAGCACGACCAGCTTCTCCGCGCCGAGCGCTTCGGCCAGGGCCGCTGCGGCGGTGTCGGCGTTGATGTTGTGCACCACCCCGTCGGCGTCGGGCGCGATCGTGGAGACCACGGGGATACGGCCGGCGGCGATGAGGTCGAGCACCGCACCGGGGTCGACGGCGGTGACGTCGCCGACGAGACCGATGTCGGTGTCCTCGCCGTCGACGACGACCGTGCGGCGGGTCGCGGTGAACAGCCCGGCGTCTTCGCCGGAGGTGCCGACGGCGTACGGGCCGTGGCTGTTGATCAGGCCGACGAGTTCGCGGCCGACCTGCCCGAAGAGCACCATCCGCACGACGTCCATGACCTCGGGGGTGGTGACGCGGAAGCCGCCGCGGAACTCGCCTTCGAGGCCGAGGCGCTTCAGCATGGCGTTGATCTGCGGGCCGCCGCCGTGGACCACCACGGGGTGGATGCCGACGGTGCGCAGGAACGCCATGTCGGCGGCGAAGGCGGACTTGAGGGTGTCGTCGATCATGGCGTTGCCGCCGTACTTGACGACCACGATCTTGTCGCGGAACTTCTGCAGCCACGGCAGGGCCTCGGCGAGGACGAACGCCTTCTGGTGCGAGGTGAGGTCGGCGATCAGTGCGTCGGTCACGTCGTCTCCTGTGCTCGTGCCGGTCACGACGAGTACGCCGAGTTCTCTTCGACGTAGGCGTGCGAGAGGTCGGTGGTGCGGATGGACACCTGCGCGTCGCCGAGACCGAGGTCGATGTCGAGGGCGATGTCGGCGGCGGACAGGTCGACCTCGCGGGCGCCGGGGGCGCCGACGCCGTCGATGCACACGGGATTGCCGTTGAACGACACCGAGATCTTGTCGGGGTCGAGTTCGATCGGGGCGATGCCGATGGCGGCGAGCACACGTCCCCAGTTGGGGTCGGAACCGAACAGGGCGGTCTTGACGAGGCTGTCGCGGGCGACGGTGCGCGCCCCGATCAGGGCGTCGGCCTCGCTGACGGCACCACGGACAGTGACGGTGACGCGCTTGGTGACTCCTTCGGCGTCGGCCATCATCTGCTCGGCGAGGTCGTCGCACACGGCGAGGACGGCGGCGTTCAGATCGTCCTGGCTCGGGGTGATCCCGCTGGCGCCGGAGGCCAGCAGCAGCACGGTGTCGTTGGTGGAGGTCGCGCCGTCGACGTCGAGGCGGTCGAAGGTGAGCCGGGACGCGTGGCGCAGCGCGGTGTCGAGTTGCTCGGCGGTGGCGACGGCGTCGGTGGTGACCACGCACAGCATGGTCGCCAGGGCGGGGGCGAGCATGCCGGCGCCCTTGGCCATGCCGCCGACGTTCCACTTGTCGGCGTGGTGCAGGGCAGCCTGCTTGGGCACGGTGTCGGTGGTCATGATGGCGTAGGCGGCGTCGGTGCCGCCGGAGATACCACCGGCGAGCTCGTGGACGATCTCCTGCACGCCGGAGAGCACCTTGTCCATCGGCAGGCGGTCGCCGATCAGGCCGGTCGAGCACACGGCGACCTCACCGGCCCCGGTCTCGGTGCCCCAGTTGCTCAGGGCGTCGGCGACGGCCTCGGCGGTGGCGTGGGTGTCCTGGAACCCCCCGGCGCCGGTGCATGCGTTGGCGCCGCCGGAGTTGAGGATCACCGCGCGCAGGCTGCCCGACTTCAGGACCTGCTGGGACCACAGGACGGGGGCGGCCTTGACCTTGTTCATGGTGAAGACGCCGGCGGCGGTGAGTTCGGGGCCTTCGTTGACCACGAGGGCGAGGTCCTGCCGGCCGGAGATCTTGATGCCCGCGGGGATGCCGGCGGCCCGGAATCCGGCGGGGCTGGTGACGCCCTGGCTGCGGATCAGGCGTCCCCCGGCGATCTCGGTGGCGCCGGTGTAGACGTCGTCGGCGTACTTGTTCTCGGTCACGGAGCCACTCCCACGGTGGACAGGCCGGCGGTCTCGGGCAGACCGAGCGCCAGGTTCATCGATTGCACGGCGGCACCGGCGGTGCCCTTGGTGAGGTTGTCGAGCGCGGCGACGACGACGAGCAGGCCGGCGTCGGGGTCGACGGTGACGGCGATCTGCACGGCGTTCGAGCCGACCACCGCGCCGGTGGTGGGCAGTGCACCCTCGGGCAGCAGCTGCACGAAGGGTTCGTCGGCGTAGGCCTTCTCGTAGACCGCGCGGGCCTCCGCGGCGGTCACCGTGGTCGGCGCGGTGCAGGTCGCCAGGATGCCGCGGGGCATGGGAGCGAGGACCGGGGTGAACGAGACCTTCACGTCGGTGCCGGCGAGGGCGGAGAGGTTCTGCTTGATCTCGGGGGTGTGGCGGTGGGCGCCGCCGACGCCGTAGGCACGGACCGAGCCCATGACCTCGGAGCCGAGGAGGTCGACCTTCGGGGACTTCCCGGCGCCGGAGGTGCCGGAGACCGCCACGACCTGCACGACGGGTTCGACGATGCCCGCGGCGACGGCTGGGGCGAGGGCGAGCGAGGCGGAAGTGGGATAGCAACCGGGGACCGCGATGCGGGTGGCGCCGACGAGGGCGTCGCGCTTGCCGGGCAGCTCGGGCATCCCGTAGGGCCAGGTTCCGGCGTGGTCGCTGCCGTACCAGCGTTGCCAGTCGGCGGCGTTCTCGAGCCGGAAGTCGGCACCGCAATCGATCACGACGGTGGTGTCGGGCAGCTGCGCGGCGATCACGGCGGAGTGGCCGTGCGGCAGGCCGAGGAAGACGACGTCGTGTCCGAGCAGGGTGTCGATGTCGGTGGCACCGAGCACGCGGTCGGCGAGCGGCAGCAGGTGGGGATGGAACTCACGCAGGGTGGCGCCGGCGTTGCCCCCGGCGGTGAGTGCGCCGATGACGAGGGATCCGTCCTGGCAGGCGGGATGGCCGAGGAGCAGGCGCAGGATCTCGCCGCCCGCGTAGCCGCTGGCGCCGGCCACGGCGACCCGTAGCGGCGACTCGGGGGTGGCGGTGAAGTCCGGTGAAGTACCCATACGAATGATTATGCACTCTCATGCAAATCGTTTCATACCGGGTGTCCCGTTCGGGGGGAATTCACTCCGACCGCAGTGACCGCCGGATCTCGGCGAGACGGTCGGCGGCGGCCGCCCTACGATCCTCGTACTGCTCGTCGAGCGTGCGACCCGCCCCGGTCGCACGAGCCAGTTCCTCGGCGCCGAGCGCGGTCGCCGAGCGCTGCTCGATCTTCTCACGCACCGACTCGAAGGTCGGCACCCCGTCCGCGGTGTAGCCGGTGATCTCCTCGATCGTCGGAGCACGGACACCGGTGCCGACGACTCCCGCGTCGACCTTCCCCGGGGCGACGATCTCGGCGTCGTGGACCTGCACATCGTGCGGCGTCGCCGCATCGCGCGGGGTCACGTCGGGATCGGGGCTCGGTTCCGGGTCGATCGGCGGCACGTCCGGGATGTCCGGGCCCGGCGGCACATCCGGCACCGTCGGCGTCTCCGGACCGGCCGGAGTCACGTCGGGGACGGGCTGCTCCGGCCTGTCGGGCTCCTCCGGGGACGGCACCCGGCCGTCTTCATCCTTGCTCATGCATCCAGGCTACGTCGCCCGGCTCCCGCTGCGTCCTGTTCGGCGCGAGCCTGCCTGCTCGCGCGGGCCCCGATCCGACGGTGCGCGATCGTGTCCTCGTGCCGCGAATCCACACGCTCGCCGGACACGTCCTCGACCGGGCGGGTCGCACGGTCGCCACGGTCCCGCCCGACGTGTGGCTGCCGGGCGGGGACACGCGCGTCCCCTCAGGCGCGTAGTTGCGCGCCGACCGCGGTGGCCGCGGCGGCGACGGCCGCCTCGCGGGCGGCGCTGGCCTCGTCCTCGGTGAGGGTGCGGTCTGCGGCACGGAAGCGCAGCGCGAACGCGAGCGACTTGCGGTTCTCCCCCAGCTGGGCGCCCTCGTACACGTCGAACAGGCGGATGTCCTCGAGCAGGTCGCCGCCACCGGAGCGCAACGCGCTCTCGACATCGGCGGCCGGCACGCTCGCATCGACGACGACCGCGACGTCCTGCAGGACCGCCGGGAACGGCGAGACGAGCGGGGCGGGAAGAGATTCCACGATCGGCAGGGCATCGAGATCGAGCTCGAAGGCGCAGGTGCGAGCCGGCAGCCCGGCACGCTCGATCACGGCCGGATGCAATTCTCCGGCATGACCGACGACCACACCGTCGACGAGCAGTTCGGCGCAGCGGCCGGGATGCCACGGCAGGTACTGTGCGGCGCGGCGCTCGAGGCGCACCCCCGCGGCGCGTGCCACGCTCTCCGCGGCGGCGAAGGCGTCGAAGGCATCGGCGGCCCGGCCCGGCCCCCACGGTCCGGCCGGTTCGCGCAGACCGGCGAGCACACCACCGACGTGGACGGGCTGCGCCGGCAACGACCCTTCGAGCAGCGCGATCTCGTCGTCGCTGGGGCGACGGTCCACCGGCAGGGCCTGCACCGGCGTGGTCTCCGGGGTGGGCCGGACGACCTGGGCGATCGCGTACAGCGACAGATCCCGCTGCCCGCGGGAGACGTTGCGCCCGAGGATCTCGAGCAGCCCCGGCAGCAGGGTGGTCGCCAGTTCGGGGCGGTCGGCCTCGAGCGGGTTGAGGACCTTCGTGGTCACGCGTCGCGGATCGTCGGCGTCCAGTCCCCAGATGTCGAACACACCGGCGGGCAGGAAGACGGGGGCGAGGACCTCGACGTAGCCGTCGTAGGCCAGGGCGCGGGAGACGGAGCGGCGACGCTTCTGCGGGGCCGTCAGGCCGCGCCCGGCCGGGGCGCTGGGCAGCACCGACGGGATCTGCTCGAGTCCCTCCAAACGCAGCACCTCCTCGACCAGGTCGGCGGGCTGACGCAGGTCGGGACGCCAGGTCGGCGGGGTAACCACGAGCTGGCCGTGGCCGTCCTCGCCGACGCCGACCTCGACGGTGCAGCCGATCTGCGTGAGGCGGCGGGCGGCGGTGCCGTTCGGATAACTCACCCCGGCCATACGGTCGGGCAGGTCGATGTCCATGCGGATCGTCGGGCTCTCGGTGGGCACGACGATGTCGGTGAGGGTCGGCTCGACCCGGCCACCGGCGATCTCGACGAGCAGGCTCGCGGCCCGGTCGAGCGCGGCACGGGCCACGGCCGGGTCGACGGTGCGCTCGAAGCGCTTGCCGGCCTCGCTGCTGAGCTTGTGCCGGCGGTTGCCGCGGAAGACGGCGAGCGGATCCCAGGTGGCGGCCTCGAGCAACACGTCGGTGGTCGAGTCGCTCACCTCGGTGGTGGAGCCGCCCATGATGCCGGCGAGGGAGATCACCCCGGAGTCGTCGGTGATGACGACGTCCTCGGGATCGAGGTCGCGCTCGACACCGTCGAGGGTGGTGAGTTTCTCCCCTGCCCGGGCACGCCGCACGACCAGCTCACCCCGCAAGGTCGCGGCGTCGAAGGCGTGCAGCGGCTGGCCGAGCTCGAGCATGACGTAGTTGGTCACGTCGACCGCGGGCGAGATCGGGCGGACACCGGCGGTGTGCAGGCGACGCTGCATCCACCAGGGGCTCACGGCCTTCGGGTCGATGCCGGTGACGCGGCGCGCGGCGAACCGGGTCGCGTTCGTCTCGGCCTCGAGCCGGATCGGGTAGGCCTCCCCGCCGTCGGACGGCAGCGCCGGCACACTCGCCGGATCGGCGAACTCGAGGTCGAAGCCGCACGCGAGTTCGCGAGTGAGCCCGCGGACGGAGAAGCAGTAACCGCGGTCGGGGGTGATGTTGAGTTCGATGAGGGTGTCGCCGAGGCCGAGCAGGTCGTTGGCGTCGGTGCCGGGTTCGGCACTGCCCGGTTCGAGCACGAGGATGCCGGAGTGGTCCTTGCCGATGCCCAGTTCGGACAGCGAGCAGATCATGCCGTCGGAGATGTGGCCGTAGGTCTTGCGGGAGGCGATGACGAAGTCGCCCGGGAGCACGGCGCCGGGCAGCGCCGCGACGACGAGGTCGCCCTCGGCGAAGTTACGGGCGCCGCACACGATGCCACGCGGTTCGTCCTCGCCGACGTCGACCTTGCAGAAGCGGATGGGCTTCTTGAACTCGGTGAGCTCGGTGATCTCCGCGACCCGCCCGACGACGAGGTTGTCGATGCGGGCAAGGGTCTCGACGTCCTCGACCTCGAGCCCGACCCGGACGAATCCCGCGTCGAGTTCCTCGGCGGTGACGTCCCACTCCGGGGTGGCGCGCTGCAGGATCTCGGTCAGCCAGGACTGCGCTACTCGCACTTGTGCTCAGCTCTTTCGTTCGGTCGTCGGTGGAGTCGGGGTGGGGAGAGGGCTCTCAGCCCTGCACACCGAACGGCAGGGTGAAGCGGACGTCGCCCTCGACGATGTCGCGCATGTCGGGGATGCCGTTGCGGAACTGCAGGGTGCGTTCGAGACCCATACCGAAGGCGAACCCGGTGTAGACGTCGGGATCGATGCCCGAGGCCCGGAGCACGTTGGGGTTGACCATGCCGCAGCCGCCCCATTCGACCCAGCCGGCACCGCCCTTCTTGTTCGGGAACCACACGTCGACCTCGGCGGACGGTTCGGTGAACGGGAAGTAGTTCGGTCGCATCCGGGTGCGGGTCTCCGGCCCGAACAGTGCCCGCGCGAACGCGTCGAGGGTGCCGCGCAGATGCGCCATGGTCAGACCCTTGTCCACCGCGAGACCTTCGACCTGCGAGAAGACCGGCGTATGGGTGGCATCGAGTTCGTCGGTGCGGAAGGTACGGCCCGGGCACACGACGTAGATCGGGATGTCGCGGTGCAGCATGGTGCGGACCTGCACGGGCGAGGTGTGGGTGCGCAGCACCTGCCGCGAACCTTCCGGGGCGATGTGGAAGGTGTCCTGCATCGTGCGTGCCGGATGGTCGGGCAGGAAGTTCAGGGCGTCGAAGTTGAAGTGCTCGGTCTCGACCTCGGGGCCTTCGGCGACCTCCCAGCCCATCGCGACGAAGACGTCGGCGATCTCGTCGGAGATGATCGAGATCGGGTGCCGGGCGCCGAGCGCGCTGCGGGTCGCGGGCAGGGTGACGTCGACGGCCTCGGCGACGAGGACCGCGGCATCACGTTCGGCCTGCAACGCCGCCTTGCGGTCGTCGAAGGCGGCCTGCACCGCCGTGCGGTGCGCGTTGACCCGCTTGCCGGCGTCGGCGCGTTCGTTGCCGGGCAGCGAGCCCAGGGCACGCTTCGCGAGGGAGAGGGGCGCCTTGTCGCCGAGGTGGTCGATCTTCGCCTGGGCGAGTGCGTCGAGGTCGGTCGCAGCGGCGAATGCGTCGATCGCGGACTTCTCGGCGGCGGTGAGCGCGTCCTCGGTCAGAGCGCTCGGATCGACTGCCGGCGGGGTGCCGCCCTCTTTCTTGGCCACGACCGGTGCATCTCCTTCTTCGGACGAACGGGTGATCTCTCCAGGCGCGGTGCGGGCCGGAGTCCGCGGCGCACCGGAGGAAATCCTATGTGATGGGCCGAGCGGCCCGATGTTGCACCCGCGCGCTCGCATACAGGCAGATCGAGGCGGCGGTGGCGAGGTTGAGCGATTCGGCGCGTCCGCGAATGGGGATTCGGACGCGATGGTCGGCGCGGGCGGCGACCTGCGGGTCGAGTCCGTGGGCCTCGTTGCCGAACAGCCACGCAGTGGGGGCGGCGAGCAGGTCGTCGGCGTCGTCGAGGTCGATCTCGCCGTCGGCGGCGGTCGCAAGGATCTGCACGCCGGCGTCGGTGAGGGCGGCCAGGACCCGGTCGGTGTCGCGTTCGCGGGCGACCGGCAGGTGAAAGATGCTGCCGGCCGAGGAGCGCACGCACTTGCCGTTGTGCGGGTCGACGCTGTCGCCGGCGAGCACCACGGCGTCGGCGCCGACCGCGTCGGACACGCGAATGAGGGTGCCGGCGTTGCCGGGCTCGGCGACGGCGACCGGCACGGCGAGCAGCCGCGACCGGGACGTCACCGCTTCGGCGAGCGGCACGTCGAGGGTGTCGCACACGGCGACGAGACCGGGTGGGGTCACGGTGTCGGACAGCCGGGCGGCGGCGCGTTCGGTGACGATCCCCACGCGCACACCGCGACCGCGCGCGTCGTCGACGAGTCGGCCGTAGCGACCGGCGGCGGCCTCGGTGACGAACAACTCGTGCACCCGTGCGGCGGCGAGCGCTTCGGTGACGGAGTTCTCACCCTCGGCGAGGAACCGACCGGTCTTGCGACGCTCGGCGGTCCGGAGCAGTTTCACAGCAGAAACGACCCGTGGGGTGCGCTCGGTGAGCGTGTCCACGGGCCGTTCCTGGAGATTGTCGTTGCTCAGGGCAGCACTCAGGCAGCCGGAGCGTTGACGTCGGCCGGCAGTGCAGCCTTGGCGACGGCGACGAGACCGGCGAAGGCCTCGGCGTCGGAGACGGCGAGCTCGGCGAGAATCTTGCGGTCGACCTCGACACCGGCGGCCTTGAGGCCCTGGATGAAGCGGTTGTAGGTGATGTCGTTGGCGCGGGCAGCAGCGTTGATGCGGCTGATCCACAGCTTGCGGAAATCTCCCTTGCGGGCGCGACGGTCGCGGTATGCGTAGGTCAGCGAGTGGAGCTGCTGCTCCTTGGCCTTGCGGTACAGGCGCGAGCGCTGTCCGCGGTAGCCCTTCGAGGCCTCGAGAATCGAACGACGCTTCTTCTGGGCGTTGACGGCCCTCTTCACGCGTGCCACTGGTTATGTCCTGTCAGAGTTCGGGGGACGAGATGTCCGTCCCCGGGTGGATCGGTCGGAGAGGCTCAGAGCCCGAGCATGCGCTTGACGCGCGGGGTGTCGGCGTCGGAGACGACGGCCTTGCCGTCGAGACGACGCGTCACCCGCGAGGACTTGTGCTCGAGCAGGTGGCGGCGACCCGCCTTCTGGCGCAGGACCTTTCCGCTACCGGACACCTTGAATCGCTTCGCGGTGCCGCTGTGGGTCTTCGACTTGGGCATGGAGTCCTCAGTTCTTGTCGTGTGCGTACATCGGTGCTCACGGACAGCACCGGATGTGCTGCCTGAGCGGGCTAGTTGCTCGGGGCGTCGCCCGTCTCGGGAGCCGGCGCGGCCTCCGTGGACGGGGCGGCGGAGGCTGCCGGGCGCGGAGCGGCCTGCGCCGGTGCGGCCTGCGCGGCTTCCTGAGCCTTCGCGCGGGTCTTCGCACCCTTGTGCGGGGCCAGCACCATGGTCATGTTCCGGCCGTCCTGCTTCGGACTGGTCTCGATGAAGCCGAGCTCGGCGACATCGGCGCCGAGGCGCTGCAGCAACCGGAATCCGAGTTCGGGGCGCGACTGCTCGCGGCCACGAAACATGATGGTGACCTTGACCTTCGAACCGGCTTCGAGGAAGCGCACGACGTTGCGCTTCTTGGTCTCGTAGTCGTGGTCGTCGATCTTCGGGCGGAGCTTCTGCTCCTTGATCACGGTCTGCTGCTGGTTCTTGCGCGATTCGCGCGCCTTCTGCGCGGCTTCGTACTTGAACTTGCCGTAGTCCATGATCTTGCAGACCGGCGGCCGGGCGTCGGGTGCCACCTCGACGAGGTCGAGGTCGGCTTCGATTGCCAGGCGGAGGGCATCTTCAACACGCACGATTCCGACCTGTTCACCGCCGGGTCCGACGAGTCGGACCTCGGGAACTCGGATGCGTTCGTTGATGCGGGTCTCAGCGCTGATGGGGCCTCCTAGGTAGAGCGGTGTGGTCGGTCTGACCGCACCGCAGCACGTGGCCCTACTCCTCGACAAGAAGACCCCGCTGTGGTGCCGAGGCTCCACACGGGGTCCGATACCGACCGGTCGACGGCACCCAGCTCGCGCTGCGTGATCCGCACCGCCCGATGAAGGGCGGACATCCGGGGCATGCGCACCCGGGGGACCGGACCCCTGAGCTGCATCGATGTGCCGCCAGAGGTGGGAGTCGGACTCCACTTTGCTGCCCACGGAGGATCACCGCGGGCGGTCGTGCGGTCCAGTCTAACAAAAATGCACGTCGGCGACGAATCGGGGAATCCGCGCCCCACCCGCGCCATCGGCGACGAGCGAAGCGACCCTATGCTCATCGCTATGACGGACGCTCCCGAGACCCCCGATCAGGATGCTGCGGCACAGGATGTGCGCGAGCTCGCCGACATTCCGGCCGTCGAGGTGATCAGCCGCGCAGCCGTGATGCTGATGAGTTCGGCTGCCGAGAAGCTCGGTCTCGCCGACGAGGATCCGGACAGCAGCGCACGACGTGACCTCGACGAGGCTCGCCGCGTGATCACGGCCCTCGCCGGACTGATCACCTCGTCGGTGGAATATCTCGGTCCGCACGCCGGCCCGCTGCGCGAAGGACTGCAGGCACTGCAGCGCGCCTTCCGCGAGGCATCCGCGGTGCCCGACGAACCGGGCAAGGGCCCGGGCGAGAAGTACACCGGCCCGGTCTACTGATCCGACGCGGCACCGGTTCCGACCCCACTTCCGACTCCCACGACCGGATCCGCCCGCCGTCGCGGCGGGCGGATCGGGTCGTCAGCTCGCGGCAGCCACCTTCTTCGTGGTGGTCTTGGCCTTTGCGGTCGTCTTCGTCCCGGCAGTCTTCGTCCCGGCAGTCTTCGTCCCGGCAGTCTTCGTCGCGGTGGTCTTCGCCTTCGCGGCGCGCTTGCGTGCCGGAGCGCGAGTGGGCGCGGCGGCCCGGCCGTCGAGGATCTCCGCAAGGAAGCGTCCGGTGTAGCTCGCCTCCACCGTGACGACCTCGTCCGGGGTGCCCTGCGCAACCACCGTGCCGCCCCCGGAGCCGCCCTCCGGACCCATGTCGATGATCCAGTCGGCGGTCTTGATGACGTCGAGGTTGTGCTCGATGACGATCACGCTGTTGCCCTTGTCGACCAGACCGTTGATGACCCCGAGCAGTTTGCGGATGTCCTCGAAGTGCAGGCCCGTGGTGGGCTCGTCGAGGATGTAGGCGGTACGCCCGTTGGAGCGCTTCTGCAGTTCGGCGGCGAGCTTGACGCGCTGCGCCTCACCACCGGACAGGGTCGTCGCCGGCTGGCCGAGGCGGACGTAGCCGAGACCGACCTCCACCAGCGTATTGAGGTAGCGGTGGATGGAGGTGACCGGCTGGAAGAACTCGGCGGCCTCCTCGATCGACATGTCGAGCACCTCGGCGATGGTCTTGCCCTTGTAGTGCACCTCGAGCGTCTCGCGGTTGTAGCGGGCGCCGTGGCACACCTCGCACGGCACGTACACGTCGGGCAGGAAGTTCATCTCGATCTTCAACGTGCCGTCGCCCGAGCACGCCTCGCACCGGCCGCCCTTGACGTTGAAGGAGAACCGGCCCGGCTGGTAGCCGCGCACCTTCGCCTCGGTGGTGGACGCGAACAGGGTACGGATCTTGTCGAACACCCCTGTGTAGGTAGCCGGGTTGGAACGCGGCGTGCGGCCGATCGGCGACTGGTCGACCTGGACGAGCTTGTCGAGCTGGTCGAGTCCGTTGATGCGGGTGTGCCGTCCCGGCACCTGTCGCGCGCCGTTGAGCTTGTTGGCCATCACGGTGGCGAGGATGTCGTTGACGAGCGTCGACTTCCCGGAGCCGGAGACACCGGTGATGCAGGTGAGCACGCCGAGCGGGAACGACACGTCGATCTCGCGCAGGTTGTTCTCGCGGGCACCGACGACGGTGACCTGCCGCCCCTTGTCGACGGGCCGGCGAACCGCCGGAATCTCGATCTCCTCACGCCCGGACAGATAGGCCCCGGTGAGCGAGTCGGGATTGTCGAGCAGCTCCTTGTAGGTGCCGCTGTGCACGACCTTGCCACCGTGCTCACCCGCGCGGGGGCCGATGTCGACGACCCAGTCGGAGGCGCGGACGGTGTCCTCGTCGTGTTCGACGACGATGAGAGTGTTGCCGAGATCGCGCAGCCGGGTGAGGGTGTCGATGAGGCGACGGTTGTCGCGCTGGTGCAGACCGATGGACGGCTCGTCGAGCACGTACAGCACGCCGACGAGACCGGAGCCGATCTGGGTGGCGAGACGGATACGTTGCGCTTCACCGCCGGAGAGGGTGCCCGCCGCGCGCGACAGGGTGAGGTAGTCGAGTCCGACGTCGAGCAGGAAGCCGAGCCGGGCCTGGATCTCCTTGAGGACCTGCCCGGCGATGGCTGCCTCCCGCGTGCCCAGGACGAGACCGTCGAGGAAGCGCGCGCACTCGGCGATCGACAAATCGCTCACCTCGGCGATGGACATCGCGCCGAAGTCGCCCGCGCTGACCGTCACGGCCAGGATCTCGGGGCGCAACCGCGCACCGGCGCAGGCCGGACACGGGATCTCCCGCATATAGCCTTCGTAGCGTTCCTTGGCCTGGTCGGATTCGGATTGTTCGAGGCGGCGGTGCAGGAACGGCATGACGCCTTCGAATTCGGCGTAGTACGAGCGGACGCGGCCGTAGCGGTTCTTGTATCGCACGTGCACCTGCTCGGTGCTGCCTTCCAGCACGGCCTTGCGCACCTTGGCGGGCAGCTTCCGCCACGGGGTGTCGATGTCGAATCCGAGCGCATCGGCCAGACCGGACAGCAACCGGCCGAAGTACTCGGCGCTCTGGCCCATCGACCACGGGGCGATCGCGCCGTCGGCCAGGCTCAGATCCGGGTCGGGAACGACGAGATCGGGGTCGACCTCCTTGCGCACGCCCAGGCCGGCGCACTCGGGGCACGCACCGTACGGCGAGTTGAACGAGAACGACCGTGGTTCGAGTTCGTCGATGGACAGCGGGTGCGAGTTGGGGCACGCGAGCGTCTCGGAGAACCGGCGTTCGCGGTCGGGTGCGTCCTCCTCGCGATCGACGAAGTCGAGCACGACGACCCCTTCGGCGAGCCGGAGCGCGGTCTCGATGGAGTCGGTGAGGCGCTGCTGCGCGCTGGGCTTGACGGCGAGGCGGTCGACGACGACCTCGATGTCGTGCTTCTCCTGCTTCTTGAGCTTCGGCGGATCGGACAGGGTGTGGACCACCCCGTCGACACGCACGCGGGAGTAACCCTGGATGGTGAGCTGCTCGAACAGGTCGACGAACTCGCCCTTGCGGGTACGCACGACGGGCGCGAGGACCTGGAAGCGGGCACCGGGCTCCATCTCGAGCACCTGGTCGACGATCTGCTGCGGCGTCTGCCGGGAGATCTGCTCACCGCACACCGGACAGTGCGGGGTTCCGGCGCGGGCGTAGAGCAGACGCAGGTAGTCGTAGACCTCGGTGATGGTGCCGACGGTGGACCGCGGGTTGCGGTTGGTGGACTTCTGGTCGATCGACACCGCGGGCGAAAGACCCTCGATGAAATCGACGTCCGGCTTGTCCATCTGCCCGAGGAACTGACGGGCATAGGCCGACAGAGACTCGACATAGCGCCGTTGCCCCTCGGCGAAGATGGTGTCGAACGCGAGGCTCGACTTGCCCGAACCCGACAGTCCGGTGAACACGATCAGACTGTCGCGCGGCAGATCCAGGTCGACACCACGCAGGTTGTGTTCCCTGGCTCCTCGCACGATCAGGCGGTCTGCCACGCCACATCCTTCCTGTAGACAAGGCCGCAGTTCGGCCCTCAGCCATGGTAGGCGCGGGTACCGACACGTTTCCGTGCCGAAGAACCACGCCCCGTCGACGAACCACGCGTCCGGTGCTCATGCGCGCGCACGCGAAGGTAGGTTGACTGCATGACGCAGCAGCCCGTGATCATCGAGGACACCTACACCGGCGACGTCACTCCCGGCGGACCCGCGCAACGCCGAAGGATTCCCGGAGCGAGCATCGTCAAACTCGCCGTCGGCGAGATGAACAACAACACCTATCTCGTCACCGACGACACGACCGGCAAGTCCGTGTTCATCGATGCCGCAAACGAACCCGAACGACTCGTGCAGTTCCTCCGCGACAACGCACCGGAACTCGAGCTGATCGTCACCACCCACCAGCACTGGGATCACTGGCAGGGCCTCGAGCGGGTGGCCGCGGCGACCGGTGTGCCGACGGCGGCGCACGAGCTCGATGCCGCTCCCCTGCCGGTGACGCCCGAGCGGATCCTGACCGAGGGCGACACCGTGCAGATCGGTGAGCTGAATCTCGAGGTGATCCACCTCTCAGGACACACCCCGGGGTCGGTCGCACTGGTCCTCACGGAACAGGGCACGGGCCGCGCGCACATCTTCACCGGCGACTCCCTGTTCCCCGGCGGGGTCGGCAAGACCCCGGACGACGATGCATTCCGCTCTCTGCTCGGCGACGTCGAGGCGAAGATCTTCGACCGGTTCGACGACGAGACGATCTTCTATCCCGGGCACGGCAAGGACTCGACCCTCGGAGCCGAGCGTCCGCATCTCGGAGAGTGGCGTGAGCGCGGCTGGTGATCTGTTCTGCATACAGGAACTCTCCGATGACGGACACCCCAGCCGACGCCGTCTGGCACGGGGGGTCGAAGCCGCCCTGAGCCCGGAGGTGTGCAACCGCCTCGACCGAGACAAGACAACACTGCTCGACGAGCAGCCGGCCCGCTCGATCGAGGCACGCATCCGGCCTGAATCGTCAAGGGGATTGCGCCATCCCAGTACCGAGATCCTGTCGGAGATCCCGACCGGCATCCTGCGGTACCCGATCCCCGGTATGTACGGAGGCTTCTCGATCGAGCCGATGCGCGGTTGTTTGTTCGTCGGAAGTTCCAGTCGTACGGGAGCCGATTCGGGCGAATCACATGTGGTGACCACCTCCGGATTCCTGCTGGTGGAGGAATCCGAGTGAAGCGATGGACGCTACGGTCACCCAGGAGCATGCGTACCGGTCATTGAGGCAATTCACTCGCGTGCGCGTTCCGTACCCGGAGCCGATGCACCGTTCTCCGCCTCGACCTCCTCGGTCCTGCCCGGGTGTTCGTCGGCCATGTCTGCGAAGGCCGTTCCCGAGACCATCCCGTTCGTCCCCGGCACGACCGTGGTCGGCCGAACCCCCGGCTCGTACATCCGGTCGATCTCCTCGGCCTTCTCCCGTGCCTGTCGTTTCTCTTCGTCGTCGAGCGTGTCCCAGCGGGTCGGCTCCTCTGCGTCGGTCATGTCCGGTCCCCCTTTCCACTACGCGGCACCGACCCGCGCGGGTCGATTCGGGTGCGTCCGTTCCAGGGTGCTCCCCGTCGCGGCATCCCGGAGGGCGAACCGGTATCGAAGTTCGCCGGAACCATCCTGGACAGGAGCGCTGCGAGTACGCTCGAAACCCATGACGAGCTCGCTCGCTCGAGCACGAAGGCGCTGACACCGTGGCGAATCTCGTACTCGGGCCGGTACTCCGGCACATCGGCGACACGGACGCCACGATCTGGGTGGAGACGTCCGCACCCTGCACGGTCGAGGTGCTCGGCAGTGCGGAGCGTACGTGGACCGTCGCGGGCCATCACTACGCGCTCGTCGTCGTCCGAGAGCTCGAACCCGGATCGGAGACGCCCTACGAGGTGCGGGTGGACGGACACCTCGTGTGGCCGCCGGCCGGTGACGCGCCCCCCTCGATCCGGACCTCGGGGGACGACACCGACACCTTCGTGCTCGCCTTCGGTTCGTGCCGCGTGGCGTCGGAGAGCGCGGAACCGACGGCCGTCCTGGGGAAGGACGCGCTCGTCGCGTACGCGCAGCGCATGCGTTCTCTGCCCACCGACGAATGGCCCGATGCCCTCTTGCTGCTCGGCGATCAGGTGTACGCCGACGAGTTGTCACAGGAGATGAAGCAGCGGGTCGGTGAGCGGCACGATCTGTCGGAACCACCTGGGGCGCAGGTACGCGACTTCGAGGAGTACACCTGGCTGTACCACCGGTCGTGGTCCGAAGACGACGTCCGGTGGCTGTTGTCGAACGTGCCGACGTCGATGATCTTCGACGACCACGACGTGCACGACGACTGGAACACCTCCTACTCGTGGCGCAGGGAAATGGAATCGTCCGCGTGGTGGGAGGAACGCATCGTCGGGGCACTCGCGTCGTACTGGATCCATCAGCATCTCGGGAACCTCTCCCCCGACGAGCTGGACGAGGAGCCGCTCTACGGGCGGGTGCGGAACTGTACCGGTGACGCCGAGCCCATTCTGCGCGCCTTCGCATCCGGTGCCGACGAAGAAGCGGACGGGGCTCCGGGTGCGCGGTGGTCCTACCGCCGTGATTTCGGGTCGGTGCGTCTGCTGGTGATCGACTCGCGGTGCGGGCGGGTGCTCGCGCCCGAGCGGCGGGACATGGTGTCCGATCCGGAGTTCGACTGGATCGAGCAGCAGACCGACGGCGACTACGACCATCTGCTGGTCGGCACGTCGCTGCCGTGGCTGCTCCCCCGCGCGATGCACGACCTCGAGGCGTGGGACGAGAAACTCGCGTCCGGTGTGCGAGGTGACCACTGGGCTCGCTGGGCCGAGAAACTTCGTCGTGCTGCGGACCTCGAACACTGGTCGGCCTTCCGCGACTCTTTCGAGCGACTCGGACGCCTGCTGCGGGACGTCGCCGCCGGACGGCGCGCCGGGACGTCCGGTCGTGCGCCCGCGACGATCTGTGTCCTCTCGGGCGACGTGCACCATGCGTATGCCGCCCGTGTCCGGTTCGGGACACCGACCGCCGGTGCGGTCTACCAGCTGACCTGTTCACCGTTGCACAACCATGTCCCCGCAGCCGTCCGGGTCGCCTTCCGCGCTGCATGGAGCCGCACGGCGGAGCATGTCGTGCGGCTACTGCTGGGTCGCGTGACGGCCGTTCCCGTCGCGTCGTTCTCGTGGTCGAGGGTGTCGGGTCCGACTTTCGGAAACCAGATCGCCACGCTCCGGACGCACGGTCGCGTCGCACATCTGACCGTCGAGCGAAGCATCGACACCGCAGCAGGTACGCATCTGTTCGAGAAGGTCGCGGAGTTGCTGTTGACCTCCGAGGATCGGCCGCCCCGGATCTCGCCGGCAGGCGCGGCGGGCCGGCTGTCGAAGTGAGACGTGAGAACGGCATCCCACCGGTGAGGAATTCCGTTATTCAATGCTTTCCGTACCATCCGAAATATCGGCCGGTGCCCTTCGTCCCTGCTTCGCGCATATTCCCGTGACTCCCGGGGTACCTGTGTCAAGGTTTGGAAACACAGCCGACCACGGGAGGAACCACATGCTCGTCCGGAGAATCGCGCGGCCCATGCTCGCGTCCATCTTCATCGCAGGGGGCATCGACGCCCTGCGGAAGCCCGAGCCGAAGGCAGGGGCTGCGCAGCCCGGGCTCGATCAGGCTGTGAACGCGCTGCCGGCATCGATCACCGACCGGCTCCCCAGCAATCCCGAGACTCTCGTACAGATCAACGCCGCCGTCCAGATCGGCGCCGGCACCCTGTTCGCCCTCGGCAAGGCACCGCGTCTGTCCGCTCTCGCCCTGATCGGCAGCCTCGTGCCGACCACCGTTGCGGGCCACGACTTCTGGAACGCCGAGAACCCGGAGGCCCGCGCCCAGCAGCGCACTCAGCTCATCAAGAACGTGAGCCTGATGGGCGGACTGCTCATCGCGGCCGTCGACACCGAGGGCAAGCCGTCGCTCGGCTGGCGAGGCCGCCGTGCCGCGCGAGCCGCGCAGAAGTCGGTGGCCGCCGCCCTGCCGGGCCACTCCTCGGACGGGCACACGGCGGAGGCGCTGCACACGGTCGCCGAACGGGTGAAGGCACTGACAGAGGAGGCCGGCGAGCAAGGTGGCCATCTCCTGGAGATCGCCAAGGAGCGTGGGCCGGAAATCGCGGAGGTGGCGCGCGAACGCGGCAGCGGACTGCTCGAGGTCGCCCGCGACCGCGGTCCGGTGCTGACCGAGCGGGCGCGCGATCGCAGCGCCGAGATCCTCGGTGTGGCCCGCGAACGCGCTCCCGAACTCGCCGAAGGCGCCCGTGAACGCGGCACCGAGCTGCTCGAGCTTGCGCGGGAGCGTACCCCCGAGATCGCCGACGCCGCCCGCAAGCGCGGCTCGAAGCTGTGGGACACGACGGTCGATCGCAGCTCGGAGTGGGCGAAGCTCGCCGAGGAACAGTCCGCGATCCTCAACGCCCGGGCGCACGTCGCCGCGGAGAAGGCGCGCTTGCGTGCCGAGGCTGCGCGCAAGCAGGGCACGAAGGCGGAGAAGAAGCTGGCGAAGAACATCAGGGCGCTCGAGAAGAACATCGAGAAGAAGAAGTAATCGAGTACGGCACAGCAGTGGGGGGGGGGGGGGGGGGGGGGCGCCCCCCCCCCCCGGGGGGGCCCGCGCCCGCGTGCATGTCTAGGTAGTCAGATCCTGGTAGTCGGGGTGTTCGGTGACGAACTTGTCGACGTACGAGCAGATCGCGACGATGCGCTTGCCGCGTTCGCGGACGTCGTCGAGAGCGAAACCGACGAGTGTGCCCCCGAGTCCCTGCCCGGAGTAGCCCTTGTCGATCTCGGTGTGGTCGAAGACGAGGCGACCGTCGTCGTCGGGGTGGTACTGCGTGTACCCGATGACGGCGTCGTCGTCCCGGACTTCGTAACGTTGCTTCTCGGCGTTGTGCACCACGGTCACGGACGAATCGCTCATGGTCTTCCTCTCCACCGACGACGGGCTGGTGTGTCCCACAGCATAGAGAAACGGGCCGCGGCGCAGTGCCGCGGCCCGTTCCGTCGTGCCGGGTTATTCCGGCGGAGAGATGTGCTGAGCGAGGTACAACGGCTCACCGAGCTGCTCGATCAGATCGAGCTGGGTTTCGAGGTAGTCGATGTGTTCCTCCTCGTCGGCGAGGATCTCCTCGAAGATGTTGGCCGAGGTGATGTCGCTGACCGAGCGCATGTACTCCGATCCCTTCCGGAGCCGGTCGCGGGCCTCGATCTCCACCTGCAGGTCGGCCTCGAGCATCTCCTTGACGGTCTGGCCCAGACGCAACGCCCCGAGGCGCTGGTAGTTGGGGAGCCCGTCGAGATACAGGATCCGATCGGTGAGTCTCTCGGCGTGACGCATCTCGTCGAACGACTCGTCGCGGGTGTGCTTCGCGAGTTTCGCCCATCCGCGGTTGTCCTGCATCTTCGAATGCAGGAAGTACTGGTTGATCGCGGTGAGCTCGGCAGTGAGTTGTTCGTTGAGCAACTCGATGACCTTCTTGTCGCCCTTCATGGCACCTCCCGGGGTGAACCATCAGGTTTACCGCCGGGTAGGGGCTGGCTACACGGCGGTCTCGAGTTCGATGGTCTCATTCCGCCGGCGTGCCTGCCGGATGATCGCCGAGATGTTCCGGACGCAGCTGCCGCAATCGGTGCCGGCGCGGCACTTGGCACTCACCTCGCGGGTGCATCGTGCGCCCGCGGCCACCTCGGCCTCGATGTGGTGGTGGGTAAGAGCGTGGCAACTGCAGACGATCATCAGAGCCACCTTTCTGCGACCGAGGGAACACTCACTTAGGTAGTCCAAACCTTACACCGGCTTAGGCTAGCCTAGCTTGTGAGCGTAGTCACAGAACGAGGGGTGCGGATCGGTGTTGTGCCCAGTTCCCCGCCAGGGTGTGTCACAGCGGTTGCTGTTGTTGCATCTGTTGCGACACCACCTGGTTGATCCGCTGTAGTCCCGGCGACGTGAGGCCCGGGATCTGGTTCTCGATCGTGCGCACCAGCGGTGAATCGTCGAGGACCTTCTCGCTGGACTGGATCAGGACGGTGCCCGCACCGGTGAAATCGAACTGCCGCTCCTCGCCCGACTGCACCCCGAAACGGCGCGCCCCGGCAGAGACGAAGCCTGTGATCCACGATTCGTCGTAGTGGTGGCTGGGGGACGGACAGTCGGCCCATCCGACCAGCGCCTCCGGATCCACCCGCAGTGGCGGTTCGGCGAACATCACCGGGCCGTTCGACGACGCGAGGAACCGGCCCGTGCCGATCAGGGTGAGGAAGCCCGGCACGATCGACTGGTTCAACGACAGGCCCGGCTCGAACGCGAGCAGGTTCGCCTGACGGATGGTGAGGTTGCCGTCGTCGAGGTCGTAGGAGTTGATGTCGTAACCGCGGTCGCCGAGGATCAGCTTCCCGGAGCCCTCGGCGACGACGTAATCGCCGAGGTAGAGCGGCGCCGAGAACTGCTGCGCCACCATCTGCAGCAGGCCGCCCTGCAAACCGTGGGTGAGCGCCGAGAACTGCATCTGCCCGTAGTAGGCGATCATCGCGCCCTTCGACAGGAACCACGGCGACTGCAGGTCGATGCAGTAGGCGTACGAGTTACCGGGCACGTTGTCGCTGCCCGTGAAGCTCGAGGGATTCAGGACGGTACTCACAGTTTCTCCTCCGATGCCTGCACGTAGACGATTCCCTGACCGGTGCACTCGAGTTGCATGGCCTCCCCGCCGGTGCGCCCGACGTTCCGCCAGCTCATCGAGGACTTCAGCTCGGTGCGGACCGGGCCGTAGGACGCCACGAACGCCTGCGGGTCGACGACCACCGGAGTCGGGCCCCCCACCTGCAGCTCGAACACTCCGCCGTGGGCGAGCAGCACCGCCGCACCCTGGCCGGTCAGCTGGGTGGTGAACATGCCCGTGCCGGTCATCGCGCCGGTGGCCGCGCCCCGCAGCGCACCGAACAGACCCCCACCGCCACCGCCGCCACCGGAAGCCGCGGCCACCGAGACGACGGCGGACTGCAGTCCGGGTGTGTGAGCGAGCAGGCGGGAGGCCTCCACGCGCAGTTCCCCGCCGGCGGACATGTCGACGATGTGCGTCTCTAGTCCGCGGAAGCCGTAGTGCACGACACCGTCGCCCTGCGCGAGCATCGTGGCCTCGTGCTCGCCTTGCAGCATGCGCCCCGCCATGCCGGCGAGTCCGCCGAGGCCGGGCGCACCCCCGGCCCCGCCGGGAACGCCGTGAGGGGAGAACCGCACGTTGCCGGTGTAGAACAGCATCGCGCCGCGCCGCGCCACGACGGGACCGGACTGCCGCAGGTCGACACGGACGACCTTGCCGTTGATCTTCGTGAAGCTCATCTGTTCCTACCGTTCCGCCGGCTGGATGGAGACGACGCCCACGCCGTCCCATTTCAGGGAGAACGCCTCGCCGCTGCCCTGACCGATGGCCGAGCGCCACGACACGTCGGTGACGAACGACTGCGAGAGTTGGCCTTTCGCACACACGAAGGCGTCGGGATCGACGACGAGCGGATACTGTGGCGACACCTCGAGATGGATGAGCGGACCCCCGGCCGACAGCAACGCGACCTGTCCGGTGCCGGTGACGGTGGTGGTGAACAGCCCCTGCCCGCTCATGCCGCCACGCAGGCCTGCGAAGGTGACGTTGGTGTTCAGGTTTCCGCTCAGGGCGAGCAGCTGCTCGGATTCGACCTGCAGGGTCTCGTTGTTCAACTCCAGGATCGTGACGTCCTGCGCCTGGTGCGCGAGATACACGACGCCCGTGCCGGCGCATTCCATGAGGGACAGGCCCTCGCCGGTCGCGCGTTGCCGCAGACCGGCGAGAACGCCTTCGCCACCGCCGAACCCGGCGGACTTGAAAGTGATCTGTCCCTCGTAGGCCACCATCGACCCGGACAGTGCCCGGACCGCGGAACTACTGAGCCGAGCCTCGATGACCCGTTTCGATTTCACGAGCAGTTGCATGGGGCAAGACGATAGCCGGAAAAGACTTCGGTGGAGTGGACCCCGGGTCGCGGGTCCACTCCACCGAAATGGTTCAGCAGACCTACAGGCCGAGATCCTTGGCGATGATCGTCTTCATGACCTCGCTGGTGCCGCCGTAGATGCGGCTGACACGGGTGTCCGCGTACAGGCGCGCGATGGGGTATTCGGTGATGTATCCGTACCCACCGTGCAGTTGCAGGCACTTGTCGATGATGCGGCCGGCCGCCTCGGTCGAGAACAGCTTCGCGCGGGCCGCGTCGGCCACCGACAGCTCACCGCGGTCGTTGAGTTCGATCGCGTTGTCGACCATGATCTGCATCGCCTGCAGTTCCGTCGAGCACTCGGCGAGCACGAACTTGGAATTCTGGAACGAGGCGACGGGCTTGCCGAAAACCTTGCGCTCCTTGGTGTATGCGATCGCGTGCTGGATGGCGGCCGCGGCGGTGGCGGCAGCACCGAACGCGATCGTCAGGCGTTCCTGGGCGAGGTTCTGCGTCAGGTACGAGAAGGCCTCACCCTCCTTGCCGAGCAGATCGGTGACGGGCACCTTCACGTCGTCGAACGACAGTTCGGCGGTGTCGGAGGCCTTGAGGCCGATCTTGTCGAGCTTGCGTCCGACGGAGAAACCTTCGGAGGTGGTGTCGACGACCAGGATCGACAGGCCACCGCGACGGTTGTCGGGATCGAACGGAGTCGTCCGGCACACCACGAGGATGCGATCGGCGAGGGCCCCGCCCGTGATGAACGTCTTCGCGCCGTTGACGACGTAGTGGCTGCCGTCCTCCGACAGCTTCGCGGTGGTCGCGATGTTGGCGAGGTCGGAACCGGTGCCGGGCTCGGTCATTGCGATCGCGAACATCAGCTCGCCCGAAGCGAATCCGGGGATCCACCGTTGCTTCTGTTCGTCGGTGGCGTTCTCCATGAGGTACGGCAGGATCAGGTTCGAGTGCACCGAGTACGAGCCGAACGTCACACCGGCAGCGGAGGTTTCCTCGGCGACGACAACGTTGAACTTGAGTGACGACTCGCCGCCGCCACCGAACTCCTCGGGCGCCTGGATTCCGAGGATGCCCAGTTCGCCGAGGCGGTTGTAGAACGTGCGCGGCGGGTGGCCGGCGTCTTCCCACTCGTGGTAGACGGGAGTGACTTCCTTGGCGATGAAGTCGCGCACCGTCTGCCGGAACGCCTCGTGATCCTCGTCGAATACCGTACGCTTCACGCGTTGTCCTTCCGGATGTATAGGTATGGAAACCGATCCAATTGCGGCGCAATCTATTACAGTGCGTAGCTGCGGAGGATGCCCTTGCCGATGATGGTCTTCTGGATCTCGCTGGTGCCCTCACCGATCAGCAGGAAGGGAGCCTCGCGCATGAGACGTTCGATCTCGTACTCCTTGGAGTAGCCGTAGCCGCCGTGGATGCGGAAACTGGCCTGGGTGACCTCGGAGCAGTACTCGCTGGTGAGGTACTTCGCCATGCCGGCGGCGACGTCGTTGCGCTCACCCGAGTCCTTCAGGCGGGCGGCGTTGACCATCATCAGGTGGGCCGCCTCGACCTTGGTGGCCATCTCCGCGAGGGAGAACGAGATCGCCTGGTGCTGGGCGATGGGTTTGCCGAAGGTGGTGCGCTGCTGGGCGTACCGCGCGGCGAGCTCGAAGGCGCGGATCGCGACACCGCAGGCACGCGCCGAGACGTTGACGCGGCCGATCTCGACGCCGTCCATCATCTGGAAGAAGCCCTTGCCGGGCTCACCGCCGAGGATCGAATCGGCCGATGCCTTGTAGTTGTCGAAGACGAGTTCGGTGGTGTCGATGCCCTTGTAGCCCATCTTGTCGATCTTGCCGGGGATGGTGACGCCCGGGACGACCTCACCGAAGCCGGCGGGCTTCTCGACCAGGAAGGTGGTCAGGTTCTGGTGCGGCTTGTCGGAACCTTCCTCGGTCTTCACCAGGACGGCGACGAGGGTGGAGCTGCCGCCGTTGGTCAGCCACATCTTCTGGCCGTTGATGACGTAATCGCCGTCGGCGTCGCGCTCGGCCTTGGTGCGGATGGCAGCGACGTCGGAGCCGAGTTCGGGCTCGGACATCGAGAACGCGCCGCGGACCTCGCCGGTGGCCATGCGCGGCAGGTAGTACCGCTTCTGCGCTTCGGTGCCGTGCCGGCGGATCATGTACGCGACGATGAAGTGCGTGTTGACGACACCCGAGACGCTCATCCAGCCGCGGGCGAGTTCTTCGACGCACAGCGCGTAGGTCAGCAGCGACTCGCCGAGTCCGCCGTACTCTTCGGGGATCATCAGCCCGAACAGGCCCATCTCGCGCATCTGGTCGACGATGGCCTGCGGGTAGGTGTCCGAGTGCTCGAGTTCCTGAGCGTTCGGGATGATCTCGCGGTCGACGAAGGTGCGGACCGTGTCGAGGATCTCGGACTGGAATTCCGTCAGACCGAGGGTCTGGGCGAGGCGGGTCATGCGTGCTCTTTCGGGGAGATGCGGATGGTGCCGGATGCTGCGAGGGCGTCGACCTCGTCGTCGGTCAGCCCGAGATGTTCGGTGAGCACCTCGGCGGTGTCGTCGCCGTTGGCCGGCGCGGGACGGACCTCGGGGTACCGGCCGTCGAAGGACATCGGGGTGCTCGGTGCGTGGTAGCTGCCGATGCGCGGCTGGTCGAGCTTGTGGAACATCGGGTTGTCGGTCACGCGCGGGTCGGCGGCGAGCTCGGCGAAGGTGCGGTAGCGCTCGTGCAGGATCGAGGTGCCGGCCAGGGTCTTCTCGACCTCGTCGGCGGTGTGGCGGGAGAACCAGGCGCCGAACAGGCTGTTCAGCACGTGGCGGTGTTCGAACCGGGTGCCCTCGTCGCGGAAGTCCACGCCCAGTGCGGATTCGAGGGCTGCCACGGCGTCGGCGGTGCCGGTGAGCCCGGTGAGATCGCGGAAATGTCGCGGCGTGAGCGCGACGATCATGAAGCGTGCGCCGTCGCTGGTGGCGAAGTCGCCGCCGTAGGTGCCGTAGACGGAGTTGCCGACCTTCTCCCGGACGGGACGGCCGAGCTGGGCCTCGGCGATGTAGCCGAGATTGCCGACGGTCGCGAACGCGACGTCCTCGAGCGGAAGCACGACCTTCGTTCCGGCACCGGTGATCTCGCGGCGATAGACGGCCGAGGCGACCGACAGGGCGGCGTACAGGCCGCACGAGACGTCCCAGGCGGGCAGCACGTGGTTGACCGGGGTCGAGACGTTCTCGGCGCCGGTGACCTGCGGGAAGCCCGCGGCGGCGTTGACGGTGTAGTCGACGGCACCGGTGCCGTCGGCGCGACCGAGGACCTGCACGTGGATCAGGTCGGGGCGGATCGCGGCGAGCTCGTCGTAGTCGAGCCACGAGCGACCGGCAGCGTTGGTGACCAGCACGCCGGCATCGATGATCAGGTCACGGATCAGCTTCTGCGCGTCCGCATTACGGAAATCCGCTGCGAACGACCGCTTGCCCTTGTTCAGGCCGGCCCAGTAGATCGACTCGTTGTCGTCGGTGACCGGCCAGCGACGGTAGTCGGCGGCACCGCCGATCGGGTCGACCCGGATCACGTCGGCGCCGAGCGCGGCCAGGGTCATGCCGCACAGGGGTGCGGCCACGAAGCTGGACACCTCGACCACGCGCACTCCCGCGAGGGGTGCAGTGGACGAGGGCAGCTCGTCGGTGGAAGCGGTGGAATTCATGCTGGGCTCACTCGTCGTCGCAGATTGTTTCGGGCACAGTCAGCATGCCCAGGTTCTGCCGCCGGGAACAGCGCCGATCGGCTATCGCTCGGTTAGCGCAGACCAATACTCGATGCGGACCGAACCCGCCCGGTGAGGGGTCATAGGTTTCAGTGATCGATTCGTTCATCTTCCGCTCTTTGTGTCGGGTGACCTGGCTCACGTTCAATACATGCAGACGCCAGGCGTGACGTTCTTCCGACAGCGACATGCAGATTGTTCGCAAGTCGGCCATCCCGCTCGAGTTCTGAAGGGACTCTCAGTGACCACAGGCGAAATCGCGCACGACAAGTCGGCCACCGCCGACGGACCCGGCCGGCCGGTGACCGGCTCGACACCTCTCGTGACCCCGGGCCGCGCGTGGAGCATGACCGGCCTGGTCATCTTCCTCTACGTCGTCAACTACGCCGACAAGGCCGTCCTCGGCATCATCGCCCAGCCTCTGGCGCGTGAGCTCGGCATGAGCTCCTCCCAGATCGGCCTGGTCGGTTCGCTGTTCTTCGTCACATTCACCGTCGGCGGATTCTTCGCCGGGCCGCTGAACAAGTACATGACCCTCCGCTGGGCCCTGCTGGCCCTCGGCCTGATCTGGTCGGTGGTCATGCTGCCGCTCGTCGTCAGCGCGAGCTTCGCGATGCTGGTGGTCACCCGCATGCTGCTCGGTCTCGCCGAAGGACCGAGTTCGGCACTCATGCACACCGCCGCGTACTCGTGGCACCCGCCGGCCAAGCGTGGCCTGCCCGGCGCCTTCCTGGCCGGTTCCGCCTCGGTTGCCAAGATCGCCCTCGCTCCCGTCCTGACCTTCATCACCGTCGAGTGGGGATGGCGTGCCGCGCTGATCTCGCTGTCGATCCTCGGTGCGGTCTGGATGGGCTGCTGGCTCCTCGGCTGGAAGGAAGGCCCCTACACCAGCAAGGCCGTCAAGGGCGCCGCGACCGCCGCCTCCGCCGTGCAGACCGAACCGTCCGTGCCGTGGCGCAGGATCTTCCTCACCCGCACCTTCCTCAGCTGTGCGATCCTGATCATGGTCGTCTACGCGTTGACCACCGTCGTCCTGACCTGGCTGCCGTCCTACTTCGAGGTCGGTCTCGGCTACAGCGCTCTGCAGGCCGGCTCGATGTTCGCCCTGCCGTCCATCATCGGACTGTTCCTCATGATCAGCTCGGGCACGGTCACCGACCGTCTCAGCGCCAAGGGTTACCGTTCGCGGGTCGTCCGCATCATCGTGCCCGCCGTCGGCGTGCTCATCTGCGGTGCCATCCTGGTCTTCCTCCCCTCCATCGGCACGCCGGGTCTCGCCGTCGCAGTCGTCTCCATCGGTTACGGATTCGGTGCCATCGCGTTCCCGCTCATCAACGCCGCGATCTCCGAGCTGTGCCCGCCGCAGCAGACCGCGGGCACGATGGGGGTCTTCCTCGCGCTGATGGCCGTCGGCGGTCTGGTCGCCCCCTACGGCACGGGTGTCCTCGTCGACAACGCCGCCACTGCGGCGGAGGGTTACGCAACGGCCTTCCAGGTCATCGGTGCACTCGGTGCGCTCGCCGCGGTCCTGGTCCTGTTCCTCGCGAACCCGGAGCGCGATCGCAAGATCATCCGGGCCGCGGCCTGACCAGTTCGGCATAGCTTCCACCTAACGGAAGCTTCCGCCGAAAGACTTTCCCCTACCGGCCGGGTGCATGGTCTCCTCGACTGTGAGGACCACCACCCGGCCGGTCGTCGTTTCCCATCACGGTTGCCCGGCAGCCGTGTCCCGCAACAGCAAAGGACCGATTCGCATGCGCGATGCCGTGATCGTCGACGCCGTCCGTTCTCCCATCGGACGTCGCGGTGGTGCACTGTCCGAGATCCACCCCGTCAACCTGTCCGCACACGTGCTGACCGTGCTGGCCGAGCGGACCGGCCTCGACCCCGCCACGATCGACGACGTCCAGTGGGGTTGCGTGAGCCAGGTCGGCGACCAGGCCGGAATCGTCTCGCGCAGCGCCGTGTTCGCGGCCGGATGGCCGGTCACCGTGCCCGCCACCACGATCAACCGCGCGTGCGGATCGAGCCAGCAGGCCGTGTCCTTCGCCGCCGCGACCGTCATCTCCGGACAGAACGACGTCGTGATCGCCGGTGGTGTCGAGTCCATGAGCCGCGTGCCGATGGGCAGCGCCGGCAAGGACGGCCGGCCCTTCCCGCAGAACGTGCTCGACCGCTTCGAGGTCGCGGGCTTCAGCCAGGGCATCGGGGCGGAGATGATCGCGGAGAAGTGGGGTTTCTCCCGCACGCAGCTCGACGAATTCTCGCTGCGCTCGCACGAACTGTCCGCGGCCGCCACCGACGCGGGCGCGTTCACCGGACAGATCGCCCCGGTCGGCGACTTCGCCACCGACGAGGGCATCCGCCGCGGCGGAAGCCTCGAGTCACTCGCCGAGCTCAGGACCGTCTTCAAGGAGGACGGGGTGATCCACGCCGGCAACTCCTCGCAGATCTCCGACGGCGCCGGCGCCCTGCTCATCACCACCAGCGAATACGCTGCGGCACAAGGCTGGACCCCGCTCGCCCGCATCCACACCGCCGTCGTCGCCGCCGACGACCCGGTCGTCATGCTCACCGGCCCGATCCCCGCCACCGAGAAGGCACTGAAGCGTTCCGGCCTGTCCATCGACGACATCGGCGCCTTCGAGATCAACGAGGCGTTCGCACCGGTGCCGCTCGCATGGCAGGTCGAGACCGGCGCGAAGCCCGACCGCCTCAACCCACTCGGCGGCGCGATCGGTGTCGGTCACCCGCTCGGCGGATCCGGTGCCATCCTCATGACCCGCCTCGTGCACCACATGCGCGACAACGGCATCCGTTACGGACTGCAGTCGATGTGCGAAGCCGGCGGCATGGCCAACGCCACCATCCTCGAAGTGCTCTGATTCGAAAGCTCTCCGAGCCGTCCTGATTCCACTTCGTCACCCAGCTGCTACGAACTCGAAGGAAGCACAATGGAACTCAAAGGTCTGTCCGTCGCCGTCACCGGCGGAGCATCCGGTCTCGGCCTCGCCACCGCACGTCGCGTCCTGGCGACCGGTGGCAACGTCACTCTCATCGACCTCCCCGGCTCGAACGGTGAGGAGATCGCGAAGGAACTCGGCGACGGCGCCGTCTTCGCCCCCGGCGACGTGACCGATTCGGAGCAGTTCGCGGCAGCACTGGATGTCGCGCACGAGCGCGGCGGTCTGCGCGGTGTCGTGCACTGCGCCGGCGCCGGACGCAAGATGCGTGTCCTCGACAAGGAGGGCAAGGCCGGTTCGCTCGAGGATTTCGAGTTCGTGATCCGCCTCAACCTCATCGGCTCGTTCAACGCGCTGCGTCTCGGCGCCGAGCGCATGGCCGAGCTCGACCTCATCGAGGACGAGCGCGGCGCCGTCGTCATGACCGCCTCCGTCGCGGCCTTCGAGGGCCAGATCGGCCAGATCAACTACTCGGCATCCAAGGCCGGCATCGTCGGCATGACGATCGTCGCCGCACGCGACCTCGCCAGCAAGGGCATCCGCGTCAACACCATCGCCCCGGGCATCATGGACACCCCGCTGCTCGCCCGTCTACGCGACGACGTCCGCAAGTCGCTCGAGGCGACGGTGCCCAACCCGTCCCGTCTGGGCAGACCCGACGAGTTCGGCCGCCTCGCGACCGACATCCTCGAGAACGGCTACCTCAACGGTGAGACCGTCCGCCTCGACGGCGCCATCCGTATGGCACCGCGTTGAGCCGGGCGTCGACCATGACTTCGGCTTCCGATCTCGCACAGCGAAGGCTGTCGTACCCGGCGACGACGATGGCGGTGTGGGCGCCGAGCCTCGCCGCCGTCTACGGCGACCGGCCGGCAGTGATCGACGGCGACCGGGTCCTCACCTACAACGACCTCGACGCACGGTCGGCGCAGTTCGCGAGCGTGCTCCACGAGGCCGGGGTGCGAGCCCGCGACGTCGTTCTCCTGCACCTGGGCAACTGCGTCGAGTTCCACATCGCCTACTACGGCGCGCTCCGGGTGGGGGCGGCGGTCACGCTGGTCAATCCGCTCCAGCCCGAACCCGGTCTGCGGCGCCAGATCGAGGAGACCTCCGCGGTCGCGGCGGTCACCGGTGCCGCGCAACTCGACACCTTGCTCCGAGCCGCGGAGGGGACGAGTGTGCGCTTGATCGCAGTCGTCTCCGACGAGGCGGTGAACGGCTCCCGTGCCGTGCATTTCGGTGATGCACTGGAAGAACGCCCCACGACATTCGAGCCGGTCGTCACCGGCCCGGACGACATTGCGCACATCGCGTATACCGGTGGCACGACCGGCGTTTCGAAGGGAGTGCGGGTACTGCAGCGCAACGTCGTCGGAAACGTCACCCAGATGTGTGCGTGGCGAGCCGGCCATCAGCTGGTCGCCGACGTCGACGGGCGGATCTCGCTCGAACCGATCGACGATCTGGACGTTGCCGGCGTCGTCCCGGCCCACGGGGCCACGATCGTGGTATCCCCGCTGTTCCATGCACACGCGTTGATCAACACGTCGTTCCTCCTCGCCTGCGGCCTGACCCAGGTACTTGCCGGACGGTTCGAGCCGGGGCACATGCTCGCTCTGATCGAGCAGTACGAAGCCAGTTACATCACGGGCAGTCCCGCCATGTGGCATGCGCTCGCCGAGCACCCCGATGGCGCTGTCCGGGATCTGTCGACCGTGCGGGTTGTCGCGTCCGGTGCGGCGCCGATCGACCACGTGACCCTCGAAAGTCTCGAGCGCGCATTCCCCAATGCGCGTATCGCCGAGGGGTACGGGCTGACCGAGGGCACGTGTGTGGTCACGGCGATGCCGCTCGTCGTCGGCACCGAATACCGCCTCGGCAGCGTCGGACTGCCGATCTTCGACACCGAGGTGCAGATTCGCGCGCAGGGCGACCCGTCGGTCGTCCTCGGGCCGGACGAGCGGGGAGAACTGTGGGTGCGTGGCCCCCAGGTCACCGGCGGTTACCTCGGGCATCCGGACATCACAGCCGAGCAGTACGTCGACGGCTGGCTCGCGACCGGCGACATCGCCTATGTGGACGCCGACGGTTACGTGTTCATCGCCGACCGGGCGAAGGACATGTTGATCTACAAGGGCTACAACGTGTATCCACGTGAGCTCGAGGAGATTCTGGTGACGCACCCGAAGGTGTCCACCGCCGCGGTGGTGGGTCGTGACGTCGGTGCCGTGGGCCAGGAGCCCGTCGCCTTCGTCGTCCCGATTGCCGGCGAGGATGTCGACGAGGAGGAGCTGAAGGCGTTCGTCGCCGAACGTGTCGTGCCCTACAAGAAGATTCGCGAGGTAGTGATGGTCGAGGCCCTTCCGACCTCCGCTGCGGGCAAGATCCTCAAGACGGATCTGCGTTCGCGCCTGACGGTTTCCTGACACCGCCCGAACACGCCCCCGGCATCGAATGCCGGGGGCGTGTTCGTATCTGCGTCAGGAGTTCTTCTTCTGCTCCTGCTTCACGAGGCCGCCTCCGATGATCAGGCGCTGGATCTCGCTGGTGCCCTCGTACAGACGCAGCAGACGCACGTCGCGATAGATCCGCTCGACCGGCACCTCACGCATGTAACCGGTGCCACCGTGGATCTGCACCGCCAGATCGGCGACCTTGCCGACCATCTCGGTGCAGTACAGCTTCGCCACCGACGGCGCGATACGGCGGTCGGTCTCCTCGACCCACGCCTTGGCAGCGTCGCGGACGAGGGCGCGGCCGGCCATGACGCCGGTCTGCTGGTCGGCGATCATCGCCTGCACCAACTGGAAGTTGCCGATGGGGTTGCCGCCCTGCGTGGCGGTCGCGGCGTAGGTGACGGACTCGTCGAGGGCGCGCTGGGCCTGCCCGACAGACAGCGCGGCGATGTGCACGCGGCCGCGGGCGAGGGAGACCATCGCGGCCTTGTACCCGACGTCCTCGCTGCCCCCGACGAGCGCGGAGTTCGGCACGCGTACGTCGTCGAAGTGCACGTCTGCGGTCCAGGCACCTTCCTGGCCCATCTTGGCGTCCTTGTTGCCCACCCGAACGCCGGGGGTGTCGGCGGGGACGAGGAAGACGGCGATGCCGGTGCCGTTCTCGTCGGCCGGTCGGGTGCGGGCGAACACGACGAACAGGTTCGCAAGCGGAGCGTTGGTGATGAACCGCTTCTCACCGGTGATCACCCAGTCGTCGCCGTCGCGCACGGCCTTGGTGCGCAGACCCGACGGGTTCGAACCGGCGCCCGGTTCCGTCAGGGCGAAGGAGGCCACGACGTCGCCGGACGCGATGCCCTCGAGCCACTGCTCCTTCTGCTCGTCGGTGCCGAAGTTGACGAGCACCTGACCGGCGATGCCGTTGTTGGTGCCGAACATCGAGCGCAGCGACAAGGTGGTGTAGCCCAGCTCCATCGCGAGTTCCGCGTCCTGCTGCAGATTCAGACCGAGGCCGCCCCACTGCTGCGGGATGGCGTAGCCGAACAGACCCATGTCCTTCGCGGCCTGGCGGATGTCCTCGGGAACCGCATCGGTCTCGGCGATCTCCTGCTCGCGCGGCACGACCACGTTGCGCACGAACGCGCGGGTCTGCGCGAGGATCTCGCGGAAGTCGTCTTCGTCGACCTCGGGGGACGGGATGGAGAGTGTCATGTCTACAACCTTCGTGTGGTCGCCGGGAGGTGTCCAATACGAATGGCGCCATTCCCGTATAGGCATTCTCGATGGATGAGGGCCGCTCTACCGGCCGGTTCGCCGTTATATTCGGAAACATCGACATATTCGGGGGCCGTCGCGTGCCCCATCGAAAGGAATCTCGGATGTCTCTGTTGGAGAACCGTACCGCCGTGATCACCGGTGGCGCTCAGGGAATCGGCTTCGCCATCGCGCAGGAGTTCGTCGACGCCGGCGCTCGTGTCGTGATCGGCGACCTCGATCTCGACGCCGCGAACGCCGCTGCGGAGAAACTCGGCGGCCGCGACGTGGCCCGCGCGGTGCGCGCCGACGTCGTCGAGTCCGCCGACTGGGACACCCTCCTCGCCGAGGCCGTCGACGGTTTCGGTTCGCTCGACGTGGTGGTCAACAACGCCGGTATCACCCGCGACGCCACGATGCGCACGATGACCGAAGAAGACTTCGACCTGGTCGTCTCGGTACACCTGAAGGGCACCTGGCACGGCACCCGCAAGGCCTCCGCGATCATGCGTGAGGCCAAGCGCGGCGCGATCGTCAACATCTCCTCGCTGTCCGGCAAGGTCGGCATGGTCGGCCAGACCAACTACTCCGCCGCCAAGGCGGGCATCGTCGGCCTGACCAAGGCCGCCGCCAAGGAGATGGCGCACCACGGCGTGCGGGTCAACGCGATCCAGCCCGGCCTGATCCGATCGGCGATGACCGAGGCGATGCCGCAGAAGGCATGGGATCAGAAGATGAGCGAGATCCCGATGGGCCGTCCCGGCGAGGTCGACGAGATTGCCTCCGTCGCACTGTTCCTCGCATCCGATATGTCCTCCTACATGACCGGCACCGTCCTCGAGGTCACCGGCGGCCGCTTCATGTGACGGTCCACCCCGTCACCCGTTCACTTTCGAAAGGTCATCATGCGCGAAGTTGTCATCTGCGAGCCGGTCCGTACCCCGATCGGCCGCTACGGTGGAATGTTCAAGTCCCTCACCGCAGTCGACCTCGGTGTCGCGGCGCTGAAGGGCCTGCTCGAGCGCACCGGTGTTGCCCCCGAACAGGTTCAGGACGTCATCCTCGGTCACTGCAACGGCAACAGCGAGGCCCCGGCCATCGGCCGCGTCGTGGCCCTCGACGCCGGTCTGCCGATCACGGTGCCCGGCATGCACATCGATCGTCGTTGCGGTTCGGGGCTGCAGGCCGTCGTCCAGGCCGCCTTCCAGGTCGGTAACGGCGACCACGATCTCGTCGTCGCCGGTGGTACCGAGTCGATGAGCAACGCGGCGTTCTACTCCACCGACATCCGCTGGGGTGGCGCCCGCACCGGTGTGCAGATGCACGACGGTCTGGTCCGTGCCCGCTCGACCGCCGGCGGCCGCTTCTACCCGGTGCCCGGCGGCATGATCGAGACCGCCGAGAACTTGCGTCGCGAGTACTCGATCTCCCGCGACGAACAGGACGAGCTGGCCCTGAACTCACACCTGCGTGCCGTCCACGCCCAGAAGAACGGGATCCTCGCCGAGGAGATCATCCCCGTCACGGTCAGCAGCCGTAGGGGCGACGAGGTCATCGACACCGACGAGCACCCGCGCCCGGACATCAGCCTGGAGACCCTGGCCCAGCTGAAGCCGATCATGGGTAAGCAGGACCCCGAGGCCACCGTCACCGCCGGCAACGCCAGCGGCCAGAACGACGCCGCCTCCATGGCGATCGTCACCACCCCGGAGAAGGCCGCCGAGCTGGGCCTGACCCCGCTGGTGCGGTTCGTCTCCTGGGGTGTCGCCGGTGTCGAGCCCAAGGTCATGGGCATCGGACCCGTACCGGCCACCGAGGTCGCCCTCGCCAAGGCCGGGATCACCCTCGCGGATGTCGATCTCATCGAGCTCAACGAGGCATTCGCCGCGCAGGCCCTCGCCGTGACCCGCGAGTGGAAATTCGGCAAGGCCGACTTCGAGCGCACCAACGTCCACGGCTCCGGCATCTCGCTCGGCCACCCGGTGGGCGCGACCGGCGGACGCATGCTCGCCACCCTCGCCCGCGAGCTGCAGCGTCGCGAGGCCCGCTACGGCCTCGAAACCATGTGCATCGGTGGCGGCCAGGGGCTGGCCGCGATCTTCGAGCGCGTCGCGTAAGCAGTCGGTTCCCGGTTCGGGGAGGTTGCGTCCGGTTCTCTCGAAGAACCCGGACCCAGCCTCCCCGAACTTCTTTCGTCGCAGATGACCGGACTGGGGAGGACGTCGAGTTGTCCACAACCGACCCTCGACGCGGCGTCCGGAGGCGAGTCGCGCCCGGCATGCTCGGCGCGTGATCGGCTTCGACGAACCGTTCTCGGGACGAGTGGCATTCGCTGCCGGCGTTCCGGCGGGCGCTGCTATCCGGTGCGGAGGAGATAGAAGCGGAAGAACCCGAAGTCCTCGATGGGCAGCACGTCGACCTCCGTGAAACCGGCGTCGAGCGCATAGCGGCGCAGGGTATCGGGCCGCATGACCGTGCCCGTCGCGGCGCTCGGTGTGTGGCTCATGCCGTCGGGGAGGCAGATGGTGAGGCTGTAGCCGTACATGAGCCGTTCGACGTCGTCGCCGGGTGCGGTGAAGGTGTCGGCGACTGCTTCGTCCATGACGATCATGATGCCGCCGGGTGCGAGTGAACGCCGTACGGCAGCCAGCACCTCGACCGGCCGCGGCATGTCGTGGACGCACTCGAATGCGAAGGCCGCACGGAAGTTTCCTTCCGGGAGTTCGGACGCATCGCACTGCGTGAACGTGACCCGTTGCGCCACATCGTCGTTCTCCGCGAGATTCGATCGGGCGAGTTCGACCGACGGCGCATCGATGTCGAAGCCGAACACCTTCGCATCCGGATAGGTCCGCGCGATCGTGATCGTGGACCATCCTCCGCCGCATCCGATGTCGGCGATCCGCGCACCGGTTTCACCGAGCACCCGGTCGATCTCGGGCACCGAGCGTAGAACGTCGGGCAACACCTGCTCGAACAACGGTCTGTTCGCGTCGGCCTGCGATTCGCACACGTCGCGGCCGAACCGGCTCCAACTCACCCCACCGCCGTCCCGGTACGCCTCGAGCAGGCCGGGCAGTTGCATCGTCGCACCGACGATCATCCGGGCGAGCGGCGCCATGTACGTGAGGCTGTGCGGATCGGTGAGTACGTCGCGGCCGGCCGGAGAGAGACCGAAACGCGGTGGATCACCGTCGTCGACGTCGAGCAGACCGGTGACGGCCTGCTGTTCGAGCCACTCACGGGCGTACCGCGGATGGGTTCCGGTGCGTGCGGCCAGTTCGTCGGCGGTGGCAGGTCCGTCGTCGACGAGGCTGCGATACCAGCCGAGACGGTCGCCGATCAGGATCGACAGGGTGTCCATGGTGCCGAGGACGGAATCGAGGACGCGCTGCGCGAAGCCGTCGGCGGAGTCGAGGTGGAGCGGCGAACTCGTCGAAGTGGACATACGGATCATCTCCCGAGGACGGAAATGGGCGTCGTACCCACTTATCGTCGCGCCCCGATCCCCGGATGTCACCGCCCGGCGGACTCACTCGTCCGGGACGGTCTCCCCGGACGCTCCCACGAAGTCGACGAATGCGCGTCCCGCCCTCGACAGTGACACCGGGTCGAACACCATTCCGTACGACTGCGCGAAGGTCGGCTCACACGGGCGGACCACCGCGATGTCCTGCACCGACTCGGCGAGAGAACGTTCGACGAACGACCCGCCCAGGCCTGCGAGCACCATCGGCAGGCGGGCTTCGCGATGGTCGGTGAGCACCGAGATGGGTCGCCGTACCTCGGCCCGTCGCATCGCGTAGTCGATCGCGTCGCTCACCGAACCGCCGCCGCGCGGCACGAACACCATCGGAATGTCGGGGAGTTCGGCCAACGACAGCGGTCCGGGTGGCAGATCGGTGCCGGGCGGATAGGCGAGCCAGTATTCGGTCTGGCCGAGTTCGATGATCTCGAGCCCCACCTCGTCCTCGACGGGCAGGTGGGTGACGACGAATTCGCAGTGACCGTCGTGGATGACCGACGCGGTGGATTCCTCGGTCCGCAGGTCGCCGAGTCGCGCGGTGACCTTGGGGTGGCGGCGCCGGAACTCGGAGACCAGGTCGACGATCGGTCCGGTCGCGAGGGCGGGGAACACCATGAGATCCAGGCGGCCGGTCACTTCCGTCGTGGACACGGTGAGCAGTTCTTCGACGGCGTTCACATCGCGCAGGATCTGCCGGCTCGGACCGATGAGAGCCTTACCCGCTGCGGTGAGCACCATGCCGCGTCCGATGCGATGGAACAGCCGCACTCCGAGCTCGCGTTCGAGACTGCGCAGCGCCTGGGAAACGGTGGGCTGGGCGACCCCGAGCTCGGCGGCCGCGCCGTTGATGCCGTCGTTCTCCACGACGGCGAGGAAATACTCGACCTGACGGAACTCCATGTCGTCACGCTTCCCACGGGGCGGCGGTAGTGGTCTCCACGAACGCGGCGGCAGCGGGGGAGAGATCCCCGGGGCGCACCACCAACCCGATGGGCCGCCGGAGGGGCGGGTCCAGCGATCGGACGACCGCACCGGGGATCTGCTTCTCGGCGACGCGACGCGGAACGACCGTTCCGGCGGTGCCCCGCTCGACGAACTGCCACAGAGCTGCCTGGTTGGCGCAGTCGACGACGACGTTCTGTGCCCCCAGCAGTTCGCCGGTGCGCGCCGCGCTCGCACGGGAGCCGAGGTCGAGGACGAGTGGGAAGTCGCGGACCTGGGCTCGGGTGACCGGGTCGGGCACATCGGTGGCGAGGTCGGGATGCAGGGCGAGCACCATCTCCTGCTCGAGAATCGGGATGGTGATCATGCCGGCGTGCTCGACCGACAGATCGGTGATGCCGATCTCCGCCTCGCCGCGGCGCAACGCCGCGTGCACCCCGGGCGGTCCTTCCGCGTCGTTCACCCGCACGGTCAGGTTGGGATAGCGCGTGCGGAAGCGCTGGACGAATTCGATGACCGGATGGATCGAGAACGTGGCGTAGGTGACGATCTCGACGCGGCCCGCTTCGAGATCGCGCACCGCCGCGACCTTCTGTTTCGCCCGTTCGACGTCGGCGAGGATCCGGCGCGCGGCGACGTCGAGGACGCGACCGTCCTCGGTCAGGGTGAGCCGCCGACCGGTGCGGTCGAACAGGGTGGTGTCGAGGCGCCGTTCGAGGGTGCGGATGGCCTGCGACAACGACGGCTGCGAAATATAAAGAGCCTGAGCAGCCTTCGTGATCCCGCCGTGGTCGACGACGGCCACGAAATAGGTCACGAGGTGCAAGTCCACCCGATTATCGTAGGCGACGGCCTCAATCGCCCCGGACCGAACCGTCAGGAAGGGGTGTCACCGGCACCCGCCATCCTCCGGTGGCCCTGCTCGAGCATCCGCGCCGACATGTTCACCGGGAGCGCGTCGGGTTCGACGACTTCGGTCACCGGCCCCGGGCGTAGGCATCCTCGGCGCGCGCGGACGGAGTCGTCGTTCCGGGTCGCTCCGAACGTCGGTGCGACCAGCACGTCCGACATGTCTACTCGCCCTTCCAGACCGGAGCGCGCTTCTCGGCGAACGCCCGGGCGCCTTCCTTGGCGTCGGCCGAGGCGAAGACCGGATCGATGAACGTGCGTTGCGCGACGAAGGCGTCGGGGTCGGTGTAGCCGGCGGCCATCGCGACGACCTGTTTGGTCGCCTTCACCGCGAGGGGGCCGTTCGCTGCGACGCGAGCGGCGAGTTCCTTTGCCACCGTCAGTGCTTCGCCGGGTTCGGTGACGCGGTTGACCAGACCGTGGTGATGGGCGACCTCGGCGGTGAGCGGATCACCGGTGATGGCCAGCTCCATCGCGAGGGGGTAGGGCAGGATCTTGGGCAGACGCAGCAGGCCACCGGCCGCCGCGGCGAGTCCGCGCTTGACCTCGGGGATGCCGAATTTCGCGTCGCGCGACGCGACGATCAGGTCGGCGGAGAGCGCGAGTTCGCATCCACCGGCCAGGGCCCAGCCTTCGACGGCGGCGATGAGCGGCTTGCTCGGCGGTGCCTCGGTGATGCCGCCGAAGCCGCGGCCGGGGATCGACGGCTTCTCGCCGCGCGCGAACGCCTTCAGGTCCATCCCGGCGCAGAATGTTCCGCCGGCACCGGTGAGGATGCCGATGGTCAGGTCGGGGCGTGCCTCGAACTCGTCGATGGCCGCGGCCAGTGCCTCCGACACCTCGAGGTTCACGGCGTTCTTGGCCTCGGGGCGGTTGAGAGTGAACACCGCGACGCCGTCGGCGAATTCGGTGAGGACAACGCTCATGTCAGTTTTCCTTCGTACGGGTCGGAGCGGAGAGAGTCCAGCGGGCGGGAGTTCCACCGTCGGAACGGATGTCGCCTCGGTCGGCGAGGACGATGAGATGAGCCTGTGTTTCGCGGACGGCGAGTCGCTGCAGTCGCGGGGTCATCACGTCGATGGGGCGCGACCATGTGACGCGGGTCGTGATCTCCCATGCGGTCGATTCGGGACGGGCCGCGACGGCCTCGCGGATCTCGTCGAGGCGGACCTCGTGGTGATCCATGAGTTGGCGTGCGCGCTCGGTGATTCCGCGGAACCGGTACTCGTGGGCGGGCAGTACCTCGCAGTCGGGCAGTGCCGTCGTCGCGTGCAACGACAACAGGTAGCGGTGCAACGGGTCGACCAGTTCGCCGGGGCCCGAGGAGATGTTGGGACTGATGCGCGGAAGCATGTGGTCGCCGCTGAACAGCAGGTCGCGGTCGCGGTCGACGAACGCGAGGTGTCCGGGCGTGTGGCCGGGGGTCCACACCGCCTCGATGTTCCATCCGGGAACATCCAGCCGATCACCTTGTGCGAGAACAATATCTGCGCTCTTCCCTTCCGGGAAACGTACGAGTTCGAAGCGGGCCGCCTCGACGACCTCGGGTGGGGCACCCAGCCCGGTGAGATCCACGCGCCACGCTTCCTCGTCGGCGGCGACGTCCTCCGGTGTGAAGTGCCCGAGGGCGGCGGCGTCGGCGGCGTGCATCGCGATGACGGCGCCGGTCGTCTCCTTCAACCGGGGTGCCAGGCCGAAATGGTCGGGATGCAGGTGGGTGATCGCGGCGTAGCGCACGTCGGTGATGTGATGGCCGGTCCCGGCGACACCGGCCACGAGGGCATCCCACGACTCCTCGGTGTCCATACCGAGGTCGATCAGGGCGAGGCCGTCGTCGAGGGCGAGCGCGTAGGACAGCACGTACCGCAGCGGGTTCTTCGGCATCGGGACCGGGATCGACCACAGTCCGGGCCGTACCTCTTCGACCGGTGGCAGTACGCCGGCCGCCCACGCTTCACGCTGGACGGTACCGAGATCCTCGGTGACGATCATGGCGTCGTTCCTTCCCGTGCGGGAGCGAACTCGTCGCGCAGTGTGCGCTTGAGGACCTTGCCGCTCGCGTTGCGGGGCAGCTCGTCGACGAAGTGGATGTGCCGGGGCTTCTTGTACGACGCCAGACGTTCGAGGGTGAACTCGAGGAGTTCGGCCTCGGTCGGTGCCTCGGCTCCGGGCGCGACCCGCACGACGGCGGTCACGGCTTCGCCCCAGCGGTCGTCCGGGACTCCCACCACCGCGACCTCGGCGACGGAAGGGTGTTCGGAGATGACCGATTCGACCTCGATCGGGTAGACGTTCTCCCCGCCGGAGATGATCATGTCCTTCACGCGGTCGGTGACGAACAGGTAGCCGTCCTCGTCGATGTGCCCGGCATCTCCTGTGCGCAGGAAACCGTCCTCGGTGAACAGCTCGGCGTTCTCGGCCTCGCGCCGCCAATAACCCGGCGTGTTGTTGCGTGACCGGCTCACGATCTCGCCGGTTTCGCCCTGGGGGAGCGGTTCACCGGTGGCGAGGTCGCGGATCTGGACCTCCATGCCCGGCAGTCCGGTGCCGGCCGAGCGAAGGAGGTAGGAGCGCGGACCGTGCGGGTCGTGGTCGTCGGCACGCAGCGCGGTGAGAGCGCCCATCGTCTCGGTCATTCCGTAGCGTTGCACGAACCGGCAACCGAGGGTGTCCATGGCGCGGGCGAGGTGCGTGGGCGTGATGGGGGAGGCGCCGTAGGCGACGAGGTGCAGGCTCGACAGATCGTAGTCCGGCAGGTCGGGCATCTCGACGAGCATGTTGATCACCGATGGCACGAGGAAGGCATGGGTGATGCCGTGTTCGGAGATGGCGGCCGCCACCGCATCCGGGCGCATCTCGCCGAGCAGCACCAGATGCAGTCCGGCGGAGAGCGACGTGCTCATCCACCCGACGCCGGCGATGTGGAACAGAGGTAGCGCGTCGAGTGAGACCGAGTCCTCGGTGAATTCGTACAGCGCGAAGCTCTGTGGTTCGTTGAACAGGTTGTGATGCGTCGCCACAACGCCTTTGGGGCGTCCGGTGGTGCCCGAAGTGTAGAGCTGCAGCACTTCGGTCCGCGGGTCGTCACCGAAACCGGGGTCGATGCCGTCGCCTGAGGCGACGAAGTCGTCCCACGACCGTGCGCCGGGAACGGAGGACGCGTCACCGACCACGACGATCTGCACACCGGGCAGCCCCTCGCCGGCGGCGCGCGCGGAGACGGCGAACTCGTCCTCGACGATCAACACGTCGAGCTGCGCGTCGCCGGCGATGTCGGCGATCTCGCCTGGATTCAGGCGCCAGTTGAGCGGAGTGAACACCAGACCGGCCTTGGCGCAACCGACGAACGAGGCCGCACCGGGAAGGCCCATGCGCAGCAGTGCGCCCACGCGCCTGGAGGTGACCGGAACCGTCGTGAGCGCCGAGGCGACCCGGTTGGTGAGGGCGTCGAACTCGGAACAGGTGAGTGTCGTGCTGCCGGAGCTGACCGCCGCGCGATCCGGATGCTCTACTGCCAGCTGCCGAATTCGGTTGGGAAGGTGCAACCTGCTCACATCACGCTCCTGATCGACACGGCCGACGCGCGGACATGCCGCCCGCGCCGGTCCAGTCGATCACGAGAGTGACTACTGCCACAAAGACCTGCGGCCGCACGAAACGTTAGGACAAACCTATGGTCCGGAACGATCGAACTCGGGGACCGCCGATCACTCCTGCAGAGAGTTTCCGCCCAGCGCGCCGCGCAGATGCTCGGTCTCTGCGGGCAGGCTGTCGGGTGTGAACGCCCAACGGCCTTCCGTCCACGGATCGGTCAGTTGTCCGTCCGCGGGCAGGTGCTGGGCTTCGCCCCGAAGGATCTGCACGACCGGATCGTCGTCGTCCGGTGGATCGCCCGCGAGGACGATCGAGATACGGCCGTCACCACCGGCTCTCGTGATCCGGACGATCTGCAGCAGGTCGTCGTGCTCGTAGCCGTACGGGAACCCGGCGAGGACGACGAGCACCGGCGACACCGGCAGCCCTCCGTCGACCTGTTGCGCGAGCGCGTCCAACTCTGCGGCATCGGCCAGGCCCCGGAGCTTCGCCGGGACCTGTGCCCGCTCGTGAACGGGCGGCCCGGCGAATCTCGCTGCGGTGAGAGGTTCGAGTTCGGGCAGGGTCCGCCCGGGATCGACGAGGTGCAACAGTGTGCCGGGCCGAGCGGCGAGCAGCCGCACGACCAGAGACGAGACGACGGGAGCGAGTTCGGTGGGTTCGCCCTCGAGCCACAAGGGACGGACGAGCGGCGCCGGCAGGCACAACGGAATATGCAACAGCCCGCGATCCGCCGCCACATCACCTACGCGCACACCGTCGCTCGGCGTGAGGGATCGGATCCAGGCGGGAGAGCTCCAGGAGGCGAGAGCCGGCGGCAGGGCCGCATCGACGGCGAGCAGTTCCGCGGCCAGCACTGCACTGTCGTTCCGGTAGCGTGTTTCGGCGGCGTCCACGAGTTCGTCGTAGCGCTGTTGCGCACGTTGTCTCGACCGTTCGGCCTCGGGGCCGGTACGGCGGGCGGGGTCGGTTACCGCCGCCGAGAGTTCGTCGTCGAGTCGCAGCCGGGCGAACTCGAGGCTCGACGTGCATGCGGCCGCCGAACGCGCGGCGTCCTCGAAGATCCGCCACAGCAGTTCGAGCGGCTCGAGTCCGACGGCCGGGGCGGGCGCCGTTTCCGAGTCGGAGGTCTTCTCCGGGGAGTCGTCCGCGTCGACCCCGTGGGCGGTGAACATCTCGACGAGTCCGCCGGTGTAACCCTGGCCGAGGGCGCGCACCTTCCACACGCCGTTACGGCGGTAGATCTCCCAGCACAGCAAAGCCGTCTCGCCGGCGGCCCCCGGTTCCACGTGAAACGTCGCGAGTACCGTGCCGGCCGCATCGGACAGGGAGGTCGACACCGCAGCGGGTCGTTCGCAGCCGACCGCGCACAGCACACGTGCGCCGGGACGGACGGCGTCGACGTCGACGACGATCACCCCGTCCTCGAGCCGGACGCCTGTCGTCCTCGATCGGTTGCAGAACACGACGTCGTCGGAGGAACCGACCTGCAGGTGGTCGTCCACGACGAACGCGCACACGTCCAGCGGGACGGCGGCGGACGCCATGACACGGACCGTGCTGGTCGCCAGCGGGGCATTCTGTCCCGCTGTGAAACGCTCGCCCACGGGCTACGAGACCAGGAACCGGCCCAGTTGCGGCGCGGCCTCACCGGGATGCTTCGCCTGTATGCCCTCACCGATGGCCTGCAGCTTCCACTCGCTGCCCTGGCGGTAGACCTTCGCCATCACCATCCCCGTGAACGGCATGCCGCCCTGCAGCGTGTAGCGGGCGAGCTCGGTGTCGATCGTGCCGTCGACGAGGCGGCAGAATGCGTTCTGCACCTGCTCGAAGGTGTGGCCCTTGTAGGAGGTCACGATGAACATCACCGTGGTGACGTGGACGGGGACGCGGGTGAGGTCGACGAGCATGACCTCGTCGTCGCCCTCGCCGGCACCGGTGAGATTGTCGCCCTGGTGCCGGACCGATCCGTCCTTCGACTGCAGCTGGCCGTAGTACACGACGTCGGCGATCTGGTTGTCGGCGAACATCACGGCCGAGGCGTCGAGGTCGATGTCGGCGGAGCGATTGCCGAACAGGCCGCGCTTCTCGACCGGATCCCAGCCGAGACCCATGCGCAGGAAGGTCAGCGCGACGCCGCCGTCCTTGCGCAGGGTGACTTTCTGACCCTTCACCAGGCTCACCGGACGGTTCTTCGTCAGACTGACCTCGGCGGGCTGTGCAGGCTGTGCCGGAGGCGGGGTGTGTGCCGGAGGCGGGGTCGGCTGCACCGGCGGAGGGGGCGTGGCAGCGACGGGCTGCGGTGCGGCCGCCGGCTGACCGGGAGCGTCGTCGACGCTGACGCCGTGGTCGGTCACCAGCGCCGCGAATCCGCCCGCATATCCCTGCCCCACGGCGCGGACCTTCCACGCACCCTGACGCCGGTACAGCTCCAGCGCGATGACGATGGATTCGCTGCTCAGTCCGTCGATCCGGTACTCGTACAGCACGGTTCCACTGCTGTCGGACACCCGCGCGGTGGGCGGCGCGAACCGGCCGAAGTTGCTCGACGCGTCGTCGAGAGTGATCACGGCGCGCACCTGATCGATGTCGGCGGGCACCTGCGCGAGCGACACGGCGAGCGACGCGGCCTGACCGGGCGCCCCGGAAACGAGGCGCACGCCCGGTCCCGTGGGCTGGTTGAAGAAGACGAAGTCGGCGTCGGAACGCACCTTGCCGTCGGCCTTGACGAGCAGTGCGGACAGATCGGCAGGGGTGGTCAGCTCGAGCGAGACGACGACGTCGGACGCGGTGATCGGTCCGTTCTGACCCTTGGAGAGCGGAGTCGGCAAGAGATGTGTCCTCACTGTGTCGGTGACCGGGCGCCTTCTACTCTACGAAGCGGCCGGAAGACGAGCGGATCGGGCGAACCAGGCGAGGATCTCCTCCCCGGCCGTGACGCCCGCAGCGCCGGTCACCGACACCGTCGGGTGGCACCAGTCCATCAGTTCGAGTTCGCCGTGACGAGGCCGGATCGCGGCATCCGCGGCCTTGAGCATCTCCGCGTCGAGCGCGCCGTCGCCCGCGGCCAGGACGGGCGCATCGTCCGTGAGCACCCCCCGATCTCGGAGCCTGCGGCGCACCTCCGCCACCGCGCGGCTCTTGCACACGCTGTTCGGCATCGTGTAGATCTTGCGGCCCTGCTGCGACGCGTTCCAGCCCCGCGCCGAACACCAGTCGTGCCAGTCGTCGAGGAATCCGGCAGGTTGCGCTGCGACGTCGACGACGAGATAGCAGAACAACTCGTCCGCGATGCGGAACTTCGACACCCAGTCCTCGGAGATGCGACTGCGCAGTTCGGTCGTGATCTCGTCGAGGCTCGCACCCCCCTCACGTACCGCCGACTCCACGGTTCTGCGCCAGAGTGGGTCGAGATGTCCGTCCTCGAGGATCGACCCACCGTTGCTCGCGATGGCGTACCGCCACGGGCCGCCGGGGAGGTCGATGCGGCGGAACTGTTCGGGTGTGCGCGTGGTCGTCGGTACCACCGCCGCCTCGTCGGCGAGGGCACGTAGTTGTCGGGCTGCGCCGTCGGTGACGTACGACAGCGGTGCACCCTCGTAGTACTCGACACACAGCAGGTCCTGCGTGGCGAACTGGTCGCCGGTCATCGCGGCGCGCGAATAGATGAGGGTGCGGTCGAGGTCGGTGGCGACCAGTGCAGGCACAGGGGTGTTCACGGCAGGTCCTTGATCAGTCCCATACAGGAGTAGGCGAGGTCCGGGACCTCCTCGACGGGGACGTTCCGGGCAGCCGCGAGCATGCGGATGTGGGCGTGTTCGTCCGACGTGATGTCGCGCACCAGAACCTTCCAGGGAACGCGGCGCAACAGCACACGAGTCGTCTCCCCGACACCGGGTTTGACGAAGTTGACGCTCGAGATTCCGTACTGTGCCCGTACTCGTTCGACGGACTCCCAGCCGGCCCAGGTGGGCGTGCGGTCGGAATCGAGCACCGCCCGTGCGGCCGAGTCGACGTCCCCGCACGTGTCGAACTCCGCGGTCACAGCGTCGAGCAAGTGATTCGACACGTCGTCGGAAGCCAGCTCGGAGTAGAACTTCGCCCCGTGGAACTCGCCGGGGCCGATCAGCGTGTCGTTGAGGACCGTCCGTGACACCAAGCCGGAGACGGTGGAGTTCAGGCAGGCCGAGGCGATGAGGAAGTCGTCGCGCGTGCCGTAGGTGCGTACGCAGTGGCCGGGGTCCGCGAGCACGGCGAGATCGTCGGACAGGCCGGGGCCGCCGCGCGCGGCGTATTCGGCGAGGGCGGCGGACAGTTCGCGTGCGATCGCGCCCTTACCGGTCCAGCCGTCGACGAAGACGACGGATTCGGGGTCGTGTCGCTCGGTAACGTAATCCAGGGCAGCGCAGTCGATTCCGCGCCCGCGAACGATCGATGCCGTGTAGTGCGGCAGCGACAGGCCGTGCCGACGCAACGCCCACCGGCGGATCAGGATGCCGATGGGGGTGCCCGCCCGCGCGAGCGACACGAGGGTCAGGTCCGTCCCGCGTTCGGCGAGAAGCAGTTCGGTGACCGTGCCCACCGCATGCGCCAACCGGCCGGCTGTCGTGGCCAGTGCCTTGTCGAACAGTTCGCGATAGGCGGCGTCGGGCTGGTACTCGATCGGCAGGGACTCGGCGTAGTGCGCGAGACCCGCCTGGATCCGTGCCTCGCGTTCGGCGATGTCGCCCTCGAGGTCGACGTGGGAGAGGTCCTCGAGCAGCCACGTCACCTCGTCGGGTGCGTAGGAGCCGAACTCGGGTCCGGTGAGCGGCACGGTCATGAAATCTCCCTGTGGGTGCGCAGCACCGTCGGATCGGTTGCGGGCACGACCGCGACGAGGACGTCCTCGCCGGCTGCGGTGAGCACGTCGAGAACACCTCCCGGTGCGTGGAGGCGGTCGGTGTCGGCGGGCGAATCGATCACGAGGATCAGCTCGGGCCGGACCTCGGTCGGGGTGGGCCACTGCGCGTTGTAGAGATAGCGCGGCACCTCGTTCTCGAACTCGGTGTCGATGTGTTCGGGTGCGGTGAAGCGGAATCCGCGACGCAGCGGATATCCGTCGATGTCCATCACGTAGGCGGGGGATCGGGTCGTGGTCTGGAACCGCGTGGGCGTGCCGCGTTCGGTGAGTGTGTCGGCCAGCCGGAGCGGAAGGTACATCAGTTCCTCGTGTCCGATGACGACGGCAGGTCGCTGTGCGTCCCGCACATCGGTGATCGTGTCGGCGAGCGTTGCCAGAGCCGTGTCGAATCCCTCTGCGTCGGTTCGCAACATCCCGTGCCGGCCACCGTCCGGCACGTGCGAGGGCCAGGGCGCACGAACGAACCGGACGTCGCCGCGTCGATCACCCTCCGGATTGAGGGCAGGTTCGGGCAACGACGCGACCCGCGCGACGAGATCGTCGGGCACGACGGAGTATCCACTCACCAGGCTCACGTGTTCGATGGTCGCGCCGAGTTCCGCTGCGACCTCCTCGGTCCGGAGGCGGTCCTGCTCCGAACGCATGTCGACGAGGGAGGCGAGCACGTACCGACCGCGAGGACGGTCGCGGTGCAGTGCGCGGATCGCGTCGAGAGCCGTTGCTCCCGTCGAGATCTCGTCGTCCACGAGAACGAGCGGCGCAGGGTTGGCGAACAGCGCGCCGGAGGTCGGTTGGAGCAGGTGGAAGGTGGCGTGCGAGTGCCCTTCCTCGAAACCGGTGAGCACCTCCGCTCCGGGGACACGCCGCCGCGTCGAATGCAGGTAACACGCCGCGGCGAGGGCGTCGGCCACGCAGTGTCCCAGACCCGTTGCCGTCTCGGCGAACCCGAGAACGACCGCATCGGACGACGCGTCGCCCAGCAGCTCGGCGACGAGCTCACCGAGACGGTGGCCGGCACCGCGGACCACCGCGGGCTCCGTGGGGATGTGCTTACCGAGCACCGTGGAGACCAGCAGGTGTGCTCGACGCGGATTGCGTCGCAGTCCCGGCCGGACGAGTTCGGGCACGGTGTATCCGCACGACGAGTCGACGTGTTGGAACGCAAGGCCGAGCTCTGCTGTGGCCCAAGGAGTATCGAGCAGGTAGGTCATCGGTCCACCAGCGCCGTCAGCAGGTCGACGAAGGTGATCCCCTTGCGCGTGACACCGAACACCGACGCGCGCACCAGGGTCTGCTCGGCCCAGGTGCGGTGCGGGCGGCGTTCGTTCATCTTGTTGCCGTATCCCGATGCCTGCACACCCCCGGTGTCGCGATCGAGGATGTCGGTCGCATCGTGGTACTCCTCGTGCGTGACGGCCGACAAGGCGTGCACCGCAGCGACATGCGACGGGTGGATGACCGTCTTGCCCTGGATCCCGTTGGCCCGGTCGAGGGCGATCTCGCGCAGCAGGCCGTCGAGATCGCGGCTGACGAGTTGCTGGCGGAACAGCACGGCATCCTGTTCCTCGAACGGTGTCGAACGCAGCATCGGCCGAAACATGCGCTCGTGGTCGGCGAAATACTCCCAGACGGGTCCGGTGATGACGAAACCCGTTCCGTCGGTCCGTCCGAGATGGTTCACCACATCGGCGATCACATCGACGACGACCCGCACGTCGTAGATCGTCAGGTCGCGGTCGCGCCGGATCCCGAAGGTGGCACACATGTCGGTCGCCCCGAGCCGGACGGCAAGGATGCGGTCGCGGTGTTCGGCGAGAATCCCGGAGATCGCACGCAACTCGTCGTCCCGGGTCTCGCGATGCACGACCTCCGCCGATTCGATGACGGGCATCGCATAGAGATGGCGGCCGAGCAGGACCGATGCCGCGGCGACCACCTCGAGGAAGGCGGGACCGGTGCGTGCGGTGAACTTCGGCACCACGAATCCGGTGAGCACGGTCTTGCCGGCGCCGAGCATGGACGCCACCCGCTCGATGCCGTCGGCGGTGCGCACACGAACGAACAACATCATCGTCGACGGTCCGTTCGCGGCGAGGGCGTCGAGGGTCGCGACGGCGTTCCGCAGGCCCTGCTCGACTTCGTCGTCGGCGACGGCGTCCTCGAGGTCGAGCACCATCGAGGTCACGCCTTCGGCGCCGCGCCTGGTGATCGTCGCGACGAGATCACCGCGCGTCGCGGGTACATACAGCGTGGCACCGAGAGCGGTCGCCAGACGGTCGCGGTTGTCGCCGTGCCCGAACGGCTCGGGACGGTGCAGGAACAATTCCTCCGACGTCGCGCCGTCGAGATGCCGGAAGTGCTGCATGGCGCGCACTTCGGTAAGCGTGGCCCCCCTCATACGTTCTCGGTCCGTCCTCTCATTCGATCGACCACTCCTGCGATGAAGGTCGACACCGCATCCAAATCTCTGACGTAGGCCCAGTAGTCGGGGTGCACACCGGTGAGTGCGTCGACGGCCCTGTCGATCCGGCTCAACTGCGAGTCGAGGACGGAACCCCATTCTGCGGCCAGTCCGCGTTGCACTGCCAGGTGTTGTGCGTCACGGAGACGGAACCGTACCTCGTCGACCTTGGCCCCCGGATTCTGTCGGACGGAGCGCAGGGTCGCGAGTCGTGAGGTCACGGCGTCGACCAGTTCTTCGGCGCGGGACAGTTCGGCGCGGATCGCCGCAACCAGCGCGAGCGCGTCCTCGGGCCTGCCCTCCTTCGCTGCCGCGCGAGCGTGCGTGAGCTGGTCTTCCGCGCGAGCGAGAAGCTCTCGCGCCCGCGTCTCGTTGCCGGACAGATCCGCGGAACTGGCGGCGTTGAACTCCCTGAGCAGCGCGGAGAAAGCGGGCGCGAGGCCCTCGGCTCGTGTCCGGACTGCTCCGAGCCGGGTGGTGACCGAGGCGAGGGTGCGTGCGGCCTCGTCGCGGCGGCCCGGAGCCTGCGCGAGCGCGGTGCGGAGGACCGCCGTCGCTTCTTCGACCCGAAGGGCGGCCGTGCGGGTCGCGCCCACTCCGTGCGCCGCATCGAGACTGTTCAGCGCCTTCTCGAGTGCGTCGGTGGCCGCGCGCACCGATGGATAGTGAGCAAAGGCCACGAAGTCGGGTTGCTGCGTCGCGGCGAGAACGCCCTGCGCTTCGGTGCGTATCCGGTGCGCGAGCTCGGGCACGGTGTTCGCCACGGCCGTCATGTGCTCGAGGTGACCCTGATTGTTTCCGAAGAATTCATCAAGTGTTCGTATTGCTTCGGAAATCTGGTGCAACGCCTGCTCGTAGGCGGGCGCAGGAGCGAGCGGTCGGTCCGGATCCGTCACTGCCAGCTGAAGATACGTCTCCCCGGCGCGATAACACACCTGCCGGATCGGATCCCACTCACGGAGCAGATGCCGTTCGGGTTCGAACTCGTGGGACGCGGCGACACCGGCCTCGATGACGGACTGGCGCTTGTCCATGTCGAGGAACGCCGCGACCATCGCATCGTGTGCACGACGAGCCGCGGGATCTTCCGCATATTCCCCGCCGAACAGGCGGCGCGTCCATCGGCTCGCCACAGAACCGAATGGTACTGGGCGCACGTCCACCCGGCCGACGCGTCGCCTTTCCGCCGGTCGGAACCGTGGTCCGTACGTCTCGGGGAATCACTGCGCGGGACCGGGCATAGTGGATATGGGCGTACCCCACGACAACAACTAGTGTGGGGAGACACGCACACCGCGCGTGCCCTACACCGGTACGTCGACCGTTGGAACGATCGAAAGGACCCCGCATGGGCGTCAGCTTGACCAAGGGCGGAAACGTCTCCCTCACCAAGGAAGCTCCGAACCTGACGGCAGTGTCCGTCGGCCTGGGCTGGGACGTTCGCACCACCACCGGCACCGACTTCGACCTCGACGCCAGCGCCATCGCGACCGGGGCGGACAAGAAGGTCGTCTCCGACCAGCACTTCGTCTTCTTCAACAACCTCAAGTCGCCCGACGGCGCGATCGAGCACGTCGGCGACAACCGCACCGGTGAGGGCGAAGGCGACGACGAGATCATCAATGTCGACCTCGCCGCCACCCCGGCGAACATCGAGAGCATCTTCTTCCCGGTCTCGATCTACGATGCCGACGCCCGCAGCCAGTCGTTCGGCCAGGTCCGCAACGCGTACATCCGCGTCGTCGACCGCGCGAACGGCAACGAACTCGCTCGCTACGACCTGACCGAGGACGCCTCGACCGAGACCGCCATGGTGTTCGGCGAGCTGTACCGCAACGGTGCGGAGTGGAAGTTCCGTGCCATCGGCCAGGGCTACGCGTCCGGCCTCGCGGGCATCGCTCGCGACTACGGCGTCAACGTCTAGTTCGTCGCTCCGGTTCCGGCTTCGGTCGCCGCACCGAAGCCGGAACCGATCTGCAGTAACCACCCTGCAACGCCCTGATTCCGATTAGAAAGGCCACGCTTCGTGGTTCTGCGAATATTCGGTCCGTCGATGGTCGTCACCGTTGTCTCTCTGGTGGTGGCGTTCCTCTACGGCGGCCCACAAGCTCTGTTCCTCTGCGTGATCCTCGGCATCCTCGAGGTCTCGTTGTCGTTCGACAATGCGGTCATCAACGCCACCGTGCTGCGGCGGATGAGCGAGTTCTGGCAGAAGATCTTCCTCACCATCGGCATCCTCATCGCCGTCTTCGGTATGCGTCTGATCTTCCCCCTCGCGATCGTGTGGATCGCGTCCGGGCTCGGTCCCATCGCGGCACTGGACCTGGCGCTCAACCCGCCGGCCGACGGCGCCGCCTACTTCCCGGACGGCAGCCCCAGCTACGAGACCCTGATCACCGACGCGCATCCGCAGATCGCAGCGTTCGGCGGCATGTTCCTGCTGATGCTGTTCCTGCACTTCATCCTCGAAGACCGCGAGATCAAGTGGCTCGAATGGCTCGAGCGTCCCCTCGCGAAGGCCGGCAAGCTCGAGCAACTCGAGGTTGTCGTCGCGACGGTGCTGCTGCTCATCACCGCCACCGTCATCGCCCCGGACGACAAGGTCTCGACCGTCATGATCGCCGGCGCACTCGGCATGATCACCTACATCGCGGTCAACGGACTCGGCGAGATGTTCCACATCCCCGAGGAAGGCGAAGAGACCGGCGGCGGCCCGAGCGGCCTCGCCAAGGCCACCGGTAAGGCCGGCTTCTTCCTGTTCCTCTACCTCGAGGTGCTCGACGCGTCGTTCTCGTTCGACGGTGTCATCGGCGCCTTCGCCATCACGTCCGACCCGATCATCATCGCCCTGGGCCTCGGCTTCATCGGCGCGATGTTCGTCCGCTCGATCACCATCTTCCTGGTGCGCAAGGGCACGCTGTCCGACTACGTGTACCTCGAGCACGGTGCCCACTGGGCCATCGGTGCGCTGGCACTGATCCTGCTGTACTCGATCGGTACGCACGTGCCGGAGGTCGTCACCGGCCTGGTCGGTGTCGCCCTGATCGGTGCGGCGTTCGCCTCGAGCATCTACCGCAACCGCAAGATCGCGGCGCGGGAAGGCGAAGATGCTGTGAAGACCACCATCCCCTGATCTTCGACAGTTCGAATCACATGCCGATGGGAGCCCTCGATCCGACATCTCGGATCGGGGGCTCCCATCGCTTTTCCGTATCACACGCGCATTCGCGCAGCCACTCCCACGAAAGGCTCGACATGGCCATCGACTACAACAAGAAGCCCGAGCAGAACGCCGGCGGCATCAACCTGAGCAAGATCAACCTCACCAAGGAATCACCCACCGTCAGCCTCTCCAAGGCCGGATCGGGCCGAGGTGTGACGCGGGTGAACCTCAACTGGTCGCGCGGTGAGCAGAAGAAGGGCTTCCTTGCGAAGCTCACCGGCGCGAGCGGTGGCGTGGACCTCGACCTCGGTTGCCTCTTCGAACTCGCCGACGGTTCCAAGGGCGTCATTCAGGCCCTCGGCAACAGCTTCGGCGCGCTGAACACCGCGCCCTACATCCACCTCGACGGCGACGACCGCACCGGTTCGAGCACCGGCGGCGAGAACATGTCCGTCAACCTCGAACGTCCCGAACTGTTCAAGCGCGTGCTGATCTTCGCGATGATCTACGAGGGTGCCCCCAACTGGGCCGCCGTGGACGGCGTCGTCACCCTCACCCCGCCGTCCGGCCCGCAGATCGAGGTTCGCCTGGACTCGCCCAACAACGGCGCGCGGATCTGCGCGATCGCGATGCTGCAGAACACCGGGCAGGGCATCACCGTCGAACGCCTCGTCCAGTACATCGACGGCAGCCAGTCCGACCTCGACCGCGCCTTCGGGTGGGGCATGCAGTGGCAGGCGGGGCGTAAGTAGCTCTACTGCGGATTTCCCGGTCGAAGGAGCGGGGCACAGGAGATCCCGTCGGCGCGTGCCGGCGGGATCTCGGTGGTTACGACGTGTGCCGCTCCTACGGGGCGAGATGTCGGCTGTCGAACTCCCTGATCGTTCTTGCTTCACCGCGAGGTGCAGTGACCTTGATCGGCGGTACAGCGGCCGCCGGTCCGTCCTCCCACAACCGCGCGACCTTGCGCCGGTAGATCCGGCCGAATGTCTGCATGATGACGAAGCGGGGCACAGCAGGGACGACGTGAAGGATCACGTCGCGATCTTCCGTGGTCGCGCCATCGACGATCCACGGTGCTTCGGCCCCCAGTTCGACGACGCCCTTCGGCTTCACGAAGTACTCGTTCTCGACGTCGCGGTATTCGGATGCGGTGATGGTCGCGGCGACGACCGGCATCATCTCCAGTTCCTCACGCTGTAGATGGGGCAACAGGACCTCGTTCAGTTCGGCCAGGGTGTCGAGTACGCGTGTCCGTGTAGACGCGTCCCGACCGTATGCGCGGCCGGCGCCTTCCAGGGCGATCATCGCGGGGGCGATCCGACGGTGGTCGGCCTCCATACGAACGAGCAGAGCCCCCGCAGAGGGATTCTTCGCACGGATCAGGGGCCACAGTCCGGCATCCTCCGCGCTGTGATGCAGACGTAGGGCGTGCATGAGCCACACGACGTGATCGGCGAGCGCGAGTCGACGTTTCCCCTTCGGATACGGTTCGGTCTGCAGCGTCATCCGGATTCGTTCCAGGTCGCGCCGCAGGGCGCTGTGGACGATTCCCATGCTTCGTGTATCGGCGGGCTCATGTCGATCGATGTTCACGGCCCTCTCCTGTTCGTCGTACGCGTCGAGCGGTGATGAACGGATTTGTTCGGTAACCAATGGATTACGTCTATCCGGGAGGTCGACACGTTCTCTGATGATCGGTGTGTGCCGCGCGGTCGCACCGAAGCGTGCACGGCACGGGGGAACTTGCTGCATCACGACCTCAGCGACTCCGGGATCTGATGGCACGCTGTGCTGGAGTGAACCTGATACATTCAGTTCAATCAGGTTGTACTCGAATTATCGGAGCGGGAATGGCCGAAGTCAAGAGGCCGTACGATGCGTCCGGCAGGCAGGCGCAGGCCCGAGTGCGACGTCGCGCCGTGGTCGTGGCCGCCCAGGAACTGTTCGAACGCGACGGTTTCCGGGCCACCACCCTCGCCGCGGTCGCCAACCGCGCGGGTGTCTCGGTGAAGGGCTTGTACAAGAGTTTCGGCAGTAAGGCGGCTCTGGCCAAGGCGGTCTTCGATGTCGTGATCGCCGGTGACGACGAGCCGATATCGGTTGCCGAGCGTCCGGAACAGCAGGCGATGCTCGCCGAACCGGATGTGCGTCGCAAGATCGACATGTTCACCCACGCCCTGGCACATCGGCAGCACCGTTCGGCCAAGGTTCAGATCCTCATTCGCGACGGACGGCACGTGGACGACTCGCTCGACCCGGTCTGGCAGCAACTGAGCGAAGAAGGTTCGGCCGCAGCGACAATGGTCGGCGCGCATCTGATGGCGACGGGGCAACTCCGCGACGACATCGAACTCGACGAGGTTCGCGATGTGCTGTGGAACTACCTGATGATCAACACCTACGAAGCGTTGGTCCTCGAACGGGGGTGGGCACTGGACCGGTACGCGGACTGGTTGGCGCGCACAGTCATTGCCTCCCTCTGCCCGCAGGGATGAGGGCTTCGAGGAAGTCCTCGGTCCGGAGGGAATCAGCTTCGGTGGAGAGCGAGGACCGGAATAGTACGCACTCCGCGCGTCTTCTTCTCGTACTCGGCGAAACCGGGATAGCGGCGGGCCTGCTCGGCATAGAGGCGGTCGCGCTCTGCGCCGGTGATCTCTACTACCGTGACCTCGAAGGTCTCGGTGCCGATCTCGACCTCTGCCCGTCCCGCGGTAGTGAAATTGTAGTACCAGGCGGATGGGAGGGAGCGCCCCCTTTGCTCGCGAAGATGTAGACGGTCGCGTCGTCCTCCGGGTCCGGCAGATACAGCGTCGGAGTCACCGTCTCGCGACCGCTCTTGCGGCCACGATGGTGCACGAGCACCATGGGCGCTCCTTCGAAGTTGCCACCGACACGGCCTTCGTTTGCCCTGAATTCGGCGATCACCTGCGTGTTCCAGTCGTCGGACGTACTCATGGGACAAATCCTTCTGACTACTGCGGGCAGCTACGAATCACCCTGAGACGATCGGTACCAGAGGTCTGTCCGAACGAGGAACTTCAGGTGATCGAGGTCGGCGGTCGCTATGAAGGAGCCGGGCAGTGGAGTTTATCGCCGCTGGGCGAGTCGGTGAGGGCCTGGCACACGATCAATGGGTGCCCGGACGAGAGGCCGCCGTCGAACGTGGTGTACTCGAGGATGAAGTGGCCCGACGGCAGGATGCGAAATTTCTCGACCCCACGAGTTTCCCTCGCGCATTGTGTCGGTCTCGCGTGTCGCGCGATTCTGCGCTCGTAGTACGCATCTCGAGGAAGAGAGCGCGGACGTCGACCGAGCCGGTGTGGTCGAGAGCAAGTCGGAGATTCATGACGCAGGACGTGGTTGCGCGCTCTGATCGGTGAAGAAACGGCTCCAGAAGGGGTCGAGAAAGTCATACACCCGAGGTTGGCGACGCATTCGAATTCGCTGTCGAGCGCTCCGTCAAGTTCGTTGTACGCGGGAACGTCCAACCAGCGGTTGGCGAATCTTCGTGAGTTCATGCGGAAGAAGGCCTGACAGATCATCACCCGCGAACCCTTGTTGCACAACGTCGATAGTGACAGTCCGGTCCCGGCCGCACGCTCGGTTAAGGCATGACGATGGTATCGAGAAAGCGAAAGTTGTTGCCGCGAAATTTATTCCATCATCCGGCAAGGTATCTTCTGCATCAGAAGCGGGCCAATCGGTTCAGATGGGGACGGAAAGAGCCGGCAGAACTCAGTTTCCGGGCGGAAAGAACAGGGCCGGAGATGCGCGCTCGGTATGCATGCGCCGAATGTGTTCGATGGCGTGCTAATTGCCATTAGCGCACCATCGCGCCCGAAACCCCTGCTGAGCGCGTTTTCCGGTGGGAACCTGTCCAAACGGGGCGGTAGGCTCCCGGTTCGTGCCCGACGACCTGGTGATGCGCCATCCGGACCCCTCTGACGCCTCCGTGCCGACCGCCTCGGAGCGCGCCACGCCGTCCGTGCCGGCCTTGCCGGCCGAGACCCTCACGCAGGTGGCCGGGACAGCGGCGCGGTCGCGCTCGGAGTCGACCCGCCGGAACTATGCCGCCGACTGGCAGCGCTTCACCGCGTGGTGTGCGCGGGAAGGGCACAGCCCGTTGCCGGCGCATCCGCTCACCGTCGCCGCCTACCTCCTGGGCGCCGCCGCAACCGTCACGGAGGCGGGGGAGCGGGCCTACTCCCCGGCCACCCTGGCACGGTGGGTCGCCGGGATCGGCTTCCACCACCGCCGGGCCGGCCATCCCGCTCCCGGCAGTGACGAGCTCGTTGCCGCGACCCTGTCTGGGATCCGCCGCGATTACGCGACGGCGGGCGAGCGGCCCCGCACTCCCCGGGCGCCGCTGCTGACCGCCGACATCGTCACCATCGTCGAAAAGATGCGCGCCGACAGCGGCAGTGGGCAGACGAGGTCCTCGAACGCCGCGACAGCGCGATCCTGCTGCTCGGCTTCGCGGGGGCGTTCCGCCGCAGCGAACTCGTCGCGCAGGCCTGCAGTGACGTCTCGCTGCACCGGCTCGACGGCCTGCACATCAAGCTCCGGAAATCGAAGACCGACCAGGAGGGGCGGGGGAGTGTCCGGGCCCTGCCGTTCACCCACTCGCACACGAGTTGTCCGCCGTGTGCGTGGCTGCGGTGGGCGCAGGTCGTCGCCGCATTCGACGCCGGGGGCCGGCCCGCCGTCATCCGCCTGCTCCGCACGGCCGAACCGTTCGAAGCGCACGTGTGCCGCGGGTCGCGGCCGCGCATGGTGCCGAGCTCGCCGCTGTTGCGGTCGATCCGCAAGAACGGCAACCTCTCCGGCACCGCCCTCTCGGGGGCGGCGGTGCACAAGGCCATCCGCCGCCGCGCCGCGCAGGCCGGCTACGACCCCGGGATCGTCCAGCAGCTCGGTGGGCATTCGCTGCGGGCCGGGTTCGTCACCCAGGCCTTCCGCAACGGCGCGAGCGCGCACGCGATCATGCGCCAGACCGGGCACAGCACCCCCGCCATGCTCGAAACCTACGCCCGCGAACACGCACCCCTGATCGGGAACGCTGTGACGAACCTCGGATTGTGACCGCGATGGTCACCGGACGAGAAGCTGCTCGCCGCAACGAGGTTCACGATGCCGACTCGGGCCTGCGCATCCCGGTCCGCTACCGCCATGACTGGGCGCTGTTCGCGGACTGGTGCACCGCCGCCGATCGCAATCCGATCCCCGCCGCCGCGGAGACCCTGGCGTTGTTCCTGCGCGAGCATCCCGCCGCGGTCGCGACGCAGCGACGGCGGCTGTCGGCGATCAACGCCGTCCACACCGGGCACGGCTATCCCGCCCCGGGGCGCACCGAGACGGTGCGCCGGCACCTCGACACGACCCGCGCTTCGCGTCTCGACCGGCACGCACGGCTACTGTTGCAGCGCGCCGCAGAGCTGCCCACCGAGGGGTGGCCGAGCGGACTGTTCGGCCGCCGCGACGCCCTGCTGCTGGTCCTCGCCGCCACCGGCATGAGCTTTACCGACATCACCCGGCTGCGCCGCCGCGACCTCCGCCTCGACGGCAACACCCTGGTGGCCACGACCCGGGCCGGTGAACGATTCCGCCTCCCACCGGATCCCGAGACCGGGGACAACCCCGCGGTCTCGATCTACCGGCGGTGGTCGGAGATCCAGACGTTCCTCGACCTGTACCCGGGCACACATCTGTTGCGCCATCACCTCACCGACCCCATCGACATCGTCGCGGATCCGCTCGATGCAGAGCAGGCCCGCCAGCCGCTGCTGTGTCCGATCGACCGCTGGGGCCACCTCCCCTACGCACAACCGATGACCCCGCAGTCGGTGTCGATGCTGGTGCGGACACACCTCTCGGGTCGTGCCCCGGTGCGTCGAGCGCTACCTGTCCCCCAACTGGACGACGTTGATACCTGGGTCGAGCCGGAGATCGAACTCGACTCCGGTTACTACGAGCGCGGAACCGCTGCCCGCAGCCGCGATCATGAGGCACTCGAAGACCTCACCGACGTCTTCGACGAGATCGAAGCCCGTGCCGATGCGCTCCTCGAGAACCTGATGGGGGTGTTCGAGGGACTGTAGAGCGCGGTGAGCAGATCACCGACCCACCCAATCGGCGCCGCGATTCATCACTGCTCGTGAAGCTCGTAGAGACGAGATGTCCGATACGCGTGTCACTATCCCCATATGCGCGGTGACCGTTTCGACGACAGGATCCATCGGATTGTGGAGAGGGCGAAGGCGTATACAACGGACCCTTCGGCACCGAAGAAACACCACTTCGTTCCGCGCTCCTACCTGGCGCGTTTCGCGGTCAATGGTCAAGTACGTCGAACGCTGGTTGATACCGGACAGCAGCGGAATCTGGGTTTGAAGGGAGTCGGCTACCTTGAGGACTTCTATCGTCTCGAAGCGCCGGACATCGATCCCGACAGGACACCGCCGCTGTTCACCGAAGTCCTTCTGGGGGCATTGGAAGACGACGCCAAGCGCGATATCGACACGCTGTTGCTCTACGAGCCCGGGATCATCACGAACTCCTCGATGATCACCGACATGTCTTTCTACCTTGCTGCCCAGCACGTACGAGGACGAGCGTTTCGTGAGGAGCAGGAAGTACTCATCCAGTGGAATGACACACAAGACCCGATCGAACTCTCCACTATTCTTGCCCGATTCCACCTCGTCTTGACCGGAGGCAATCCTGATGACGAAGCACTCGTGGCTGCACGCGCCGAACAGATCAGAAGCACGCAACCGATCAGTGCGGACCTCAAGGCACAGGCGCTGCAACTGATGTTGCAGCAGTGGTTTCCCTTGGTGCTCACTTTCGCGGGGCTGAAATGGGCGATCTACCACACCGAAGCTCCTTTGCTCACCAGCGATGAGCCCGTGGTACTGATCGGGACACCGGGCACGGACCGGACCGAGAAACCGGGACTGCTGACCACTGGCGTCGTCGTGTTCCCGATCAGCCCAGACCGCCTGCTTACATTGTTCAACCCCGCGTTGATGCCGCCGCCCCGCTATCCGTTCATCCTCACCGCGTCCGAGGTCGACCAGATCAACGCCGAACTGATGGCCACCGCTGAGAGGGAGGTGTACGAGCGTCCCAGCGACAGGGTGGCCGCTGCCATCATTGTGCCGTCACGCATCACTGGAAAACCCCTGGTCGACCCGGAAGGAAAGGTACTCACCCGCTATCGCAAACCGACACGATGGGCGAGCGTTGCAGAGCCACCCGCTCCACCCGTTCCGCGATGGTTCCAACCGGAAGACTGGGGCAACCCTTCCAGCGGTACGGGCTGTCAGGTCCTCAGTTGCGGCCACGGCGTCGATATGCCTGTTCAGCTACCCGAACTCGTCGAGCACGTCAAAGACAACCCCTTCTCCTACTACGAGTCCTATGCATACGTGTGCGCTGATCACTACAAGTCTCTTCGCGCAGAACTGGACAAGTCTGTCCCGAGGTACACGGTCGATCTCCGCTGGCGAAACCCGGACACCAATCGACGTGAATTGCGGATCCGATACCCCAAAGAATGCCCAGGTTGATCTGCTCTTGCAGCGATGACGCCCGATAGATTCCCTCGTTGTATTCGAGGGTCTCGACGACCGATCAGGTCCTCGATCCGCAGAGCGCCGCGCTGAAGGCCGCGCGGTGCTTGCGGATCTGGACCGAGACCGCCTGCCGTGCCACGACCGCACGACCGTAACTCGACGACCTGTTCTCACACCCTCGGTCCGGGATACCGTGGTGGTGTGGCGGCTCGATCGACTCGGCCGGTTCCTGCCCCGCTCGCCGAGTTCGAACTCAACCTCATCCGCGAACGCACCTCGGCCGGTCTCGCCGCGGCCCGAGCTCGGGGTCGGTCGCACGACGCTATATCGGCATCTGAAGTGGGACCGTCAGGTAATCGGTGGATCTGGTTCTGACACATGGGATTAGTTGCTGGTCGGAGTGATGCGTCCTTCGAAGGTGATCGCGAAAGCGTTCAAAGCTCCTTTCCACCGTGATGTCCATCGTGCGCGTCCCTTGCCGGTCGGGTCCAGAGCACGAGTGGCCAGATACAGACACTTGAGCGCGGCCTGCTCGTTCGGGAAATGCCCACGGGCCCGGATCGCCCGCCGGTACCGGGCGTTGAGCGACTCGATCGCGTTCGTCGAGCAGATCACCCGGCGGATCTCGACGTCGTAGTCGAGAAACGGCACAAACTCCGACCAGCTGTTTTCCCACATCCGGACGATCGCCGGATAGCGCGGACCCCACTTGCCGGCGAACTCGCCGAACCGTTCCTTCGCCGCCGCCTCGGTCGGAGCAGTGTAGGTCGGCCGCAGATCCCGGGACATCTCCTCCCAATACTGCCGGGCGGCATACCGGAAGGTGTTGCGTAGCAGATGGATCAGGCAGGTCTGCACCACCGTCGGCGGCCACACGGTGGTGATCGCCTAGGGCAGACCTTTGAGCCCGTCGCAGACGGCGATGCACACGTCCTCGACACCGCGGTTCTTGATCTCGGTGAGCACCGCCAACCAGAACTTCGCGCCCTCACCACCGTCGCCGGCCCACAAGCCGAGGATGTCGCGTTCCCCTGCGGTGGTGACCCCCACCGCCACGTAAACCGGCCAATTGGCGACTTGACCATCGCGGATCTTGACGTGGATCGCATCGATGAACAGCACCGGATACACCGGGTCGAGCGGCCGGACAGACCATTCGGCCATCTCGGCAAGGACCTTGTCGGTGATCTTGCTGATCGTCTCCTTCGACACCGTCGCGCCGTAGACGTCGTCGAAGTGCGCAGCGATTTCACCGGTGGTCAGGCCTTTCGCCGACAGCGACAAGATGATCTCGTCGACCCCGGTCAGGCGCCGTCGGCGTTTCTTGACGATCTGCGGATCGAAGGAGGCATCGGTGTCTCGCGGGACCTGGATCTGCACCGGGCCGATCTCGGTCAGCACGGTTTTGCTGCGCCGGCCGTTGCGGGAGTTGCCGCTGTTTCGCCCTTCTACCTGGTGTTTCTCGTATCCGAGGTGCTCGTCCATCTCCGCTTCGAGGGCGGTTTCGAGCACGGTGGCGGTGAGTTGGTTGAGTAGTCCGTTCGGGCCGACCAGCTCGACGCCGTCGGCTTTGGCTTGGGCGAGCAATTGCTGCGCCAGCTGCTGGGGATCGATCTTCGGCTGATCCATAGGATCGAGTGTTTCGGTCATGATCGTGCCTTCTCGCCAAGCAAGCTCGGCGTGTCGGCCAAAACCAGATCAACCTTTATTCCGACAGTCCCTCTGAAGTAGAGCTGGCGGAACGGGCCGGCCACTGACGCGAGTGCCGGTGCTGCATGGCAGGTTAGCGATAGGTGGCCGCATTCCGATGGATGGAGCGGTGTGGGCTACCAGCTCGCATCGGGCGTCTCGCTATCACGCGTAGGTACGGTCCCAGTCTCGTTCTGCCGCCAGGGTGTAACGCACTCCTATCGAGGATTCACGGCATGGAGGCGACATCGAGGACCATCCCCGCCTGCTCGGGACGATTCGTGTAACCGAGTTCGGTGAAATATTCGTTCGCGACAGACGCCGTGATGGTCTCCGCCCCGAGGTCCGCGAGCATGTGCGTGAGGCGATGTGCGAGTTGAGCAGCCACTGTCTCCGGGGTGCCGGGCACGGTTTCGAGCACGTCCACGTGGGCGGTGGCCTGGCCCGACCAGCGAGCCGCGGCATGCCCGACATACGGGCGCCCGACCTCGTTGTTCACGTTGGCCTGGATCCACACCGCGAGTGCACCGGTGTTCTTCCATTCGAGCGGCCGGTCGATGTCGAGGCCCTCGCGGGCGAGCCACGCCCCGGAGCGTTCGTGCAGCGCGACCTCGCTGATCCAATATTCCTGACCGGCCGGGGCGGAAGGCGGAGCCGAGATGTAGATGGTGTCGCCGTCGCGGCGTCGGGTACCGCGCACCAGCAGACCTGTACACAGCTCCTCTTGCCATCCCGAGATCATGGTGCCGGCGACGGCGGCGGGGGTGTGCCAGGGCGGACCGGCAAGCTCGTCGCCCGTCTGGGGTGGATGCATGGTCACCGCGAAGGTGTTCGGGTTGCGCGCCCACTTGAAGTACACCACCACGTGGTCGAGTTCGACGTGTAGTCGGACCGGGCGGAACTGCGTGGCGATCCTGCCGCGGACCCGGATACCGTTGCGCAGTGCGCGCACCGTCTCGGCCGCGGTGTCGGTGAGCCGGTCGACGGGCACACCGGTGACCTCCAGGCGCCAGCCGCCGTCGGGTTCGGTGTCGGGATGGCGGATGCCTGCGGTCGGGGCGTACGGGCCGACCCGGGCAATGTGCTCGAGCAGTTCCCTCGATTCGGCATCCGGATCGAGTTTGCGGGCGTCGATGACTTTGAGCCACACCCGGTTCCAGGCGATGTTGTCCGGGGCCAGCACCGGGGTGCCGTCCGAGGCGACGAACACCACGAACAGCGGCTGGATGTAGCTCAGGCTGGTGCGCATGCGCCGGTCCACATCGGTCCGGCGGATCATTTGGTACGCATAATCCGACCAGTGCCGGCCGAGCACCGCACGCGCCCACGCTTCCGGCTCGACGGCCGGGTACTCGTGGACCAGATCGGAGCCCGCTGCCCGCCGGTCGGGATACTTATCGGGATAGCCCTGCACATGGATCCGCACGCACACCGGCCTCATATCCGCAGGGAAGGATCCCAGCTCGTCGGCGTCCTCATAGCTGTAGCTGACCTGGATCCGCAGGTGTGGCGTCGTCAAGGACGGCCCCTCGACAGGATGGGTGTCGAGCAGTATCGACTGGCGATATGGGGGCTCTCCGGTGGCGGCGAGGCCGCGGAGCAGGTCACGGTAGACCGCGATGGGTTCTGCGAACCGCGTGGTGAGCAGTTCGGTCATGGCGGCGCGGTCAAGGGCGCCACCGGACTCAGCAGGCGGAGTCATTCTTTCGACGAAGTGTCAGCATGGCGCCCACGATATCCCGTCGTGCGACAAACCCCGGGGCTCGAACGAGTGGATGTGTCCGCGCTTGGGGACACGAGGGCTTCTCCATCTCTTCCCTAGAGAACATCCCATGCGATTTTGTTCGTCGACACGAATCAAGCGTGGAGACGAGTCTCTTCTGTGCTGCTCAACCATCGTCTAACAGCACATGCACGGGCGCCCGAAGATGGAGAAGATCGGTTTGCGGTCGGCGGCTGTGTCGATCACTTGGCACCGCGGGTTGTATCGGCATAGCACCTACGGGATGGGGCGCTCGCCTTTGTCGATCCGCTGTTTGCGCAGGAGGTACTCGTCTTCTGAGATCTCCGCCAGAGCGGGCACGACAGGGCCGGCCCACCCACCGTCGATGGTGTGGGGGGCAGTAGCCGACGGCAAAGCTTGCGGGCTCGTCCTCGAGACCGACCCAGTCCACCAGGATGTGCTGCATCGCAGGACTGGTGATCCGGCCTGGATGGCCGTGGAACAGCATCGGAGGCTGCGTTTGTGGGTTGAGGATGTCGCGGTCGGTGTCGGGGCCGCGATAGGCCACGGGAACACCCTGGCGTACGCGCGTCGTCGCGATTGCTTCGTCCTCTCCCAGCTCAAGCTTTCCGCCGGTGACTCTCGAATTGCGTACCTTGGGTCCACCGCCCACCCGTGCGACCCCTCTGTGATCGGCGCGCATGTAGTCCATCATCGGGAGATGACTTCCCGAGGCATCGTCCGATTCTGGAACAGCGAGGACGGGTGGGGCGTCATCGACTGCGAACAGACCCCCGGCGGTTGCTGGGTGCACTTCAGCGAGGTCGAGGTCGAGGGCTTCAGAAAACTCACTCCTGGCCGACACGTCACCTTCGAGTGGCAGCAAACGAGCGGTCCGGTGGAGGGCTTCGCGTTTGTGGCGGTGCGCGTGCACCCGGTCGACGATAAGTGACGATCGTCGTCTCACACCGGGAATCGGGTGCGCTCCAGCGCAGGTGACCGTCGCGGGTTACTGCCCGTAGGGGCACGGCGGTAGCGGGTTGATCTCGTCGCTGTCCCAGGTGACCTTCCTGAGGTTGCTGGTGTCGATGACCTCCAGGCCCGGGTGCGCGGCCAGCGCCAGGGCGCAGTCGGTGGCGACGAACCATGCCCGGTCCTGCGGCCACCACAGGTTCGGCCCCCACCATCCGAGAGTGCGCACCGCATCGCGCACCGTGCCGTGCACCAGAAAGTTGTCCCGGTGCGGGAGGCTGACCCGCGGCCCGGATGCGGGAAGATGCAGGGCTTGGTCGGCGCGGCCTTCCCAGAACACGCACCAGCACTCGTCCGGGGTGCTGGTGTGCTCGATGAGAACGTCGACGAGGGCCGCGAATTGGTCTTCCGGTATATCACCTTCGTCGGGTTCCTGGTCCCAAATGGTGCCGCGGCCGTCCCCGACACCGCGGTGGATATCCGGCCTGCAGCAGCGAACCCCACTCGACGGTCTGGTGGATCACCCCGCCTGTATGGGCGGCGACCTCGGCCCAGCGCACCGGAATCTGCTGGCCCCTTCCCGTCCGCGCACCCCGCAGCTGTTCGGCATGGGCCTACGCCCCATTGCAGGCAACGGAATTACCTGGCCCGACCTCGACAACGTCCCGGATGAAGCGAACGCGCTCCCACCCGGCGTCCGAGATCAGCTGCGCACCGTCGTGTCGCAGTACCTCGAGGAAGCGCTGCTTCGCGCCGGACCCTCGACCTACTGTGAACTCGGCTTTGACCTCACCGACTCGGCTTTCGGCGAACAATTGGTCGATTTCGTTAATCTGGTGGCTGACACTCTCGAGCACCACAACATCATTGGTGAGGCCATCGACGTTGCCGTTCGCGCAACCAATTTCAGTGACATCCGCCCCGCGCTGACGACTGCGCTGGGCAGTCTCGGGATCACCTACGAGCAGTTCGAGAACGACCACACCGTTTCCGATCGGATCCGCTTCGTCGACGACCTCCCCACCCGCTATGTCACCAACGTTCTCCGCAGCGCCAAACACCGCCAGAAGCAGCAGAAATGGGAACCACACGACTTCGTCGACATCGTCGCGTTGCCGGTCGCCGCCGTCTACTGCGACGTCGTCGTCACCGAGAAGCAATGGGTACACCAGATGCGGCAAGGCAAGATCCACGAGCGCTACTCGACCCGCATACTGTCAAACGTCAACGAGCTCATCGACGTGATCGTCTCGGCGTCGGTGACCTGACGCCCCACCTACCACCGCCGACAACGAAGATGCCGCCGCTTCGATCTCGAGGAGAAGTCCCCGATAGCCCGCCGGGAATGCGCGACAGGAACCCCGAGCCGCTAACTTCGGCGATTGCGAACTTCAGACCTTGCGGTATCGACGGGACGGCACGGCGACCGAGTCGTCCTCGTTCGACGAGCGCCGAACGAGCTGGTCGTTACCATGAGGTATGGAACGCCATGTTCGATCGAACTCGTCCCTCGATACGGGAAGCGCTGAAGGACCGAAGATTCGATCGCGAATCGGACGACTGATCCGATGGACGAGTTTTCGCCTTCGCCACCTCATGGATGATCGAAAGCCCAGCGGATATTCGAGCATTGCGCCACGGCGTCCGGACGGCACCCGTGGACCGATCTTTCCCTTCAACTCGAGCGGCGGCGGTGCCGGCTCCGGTGGGGCCTAGATCAGCGCTCGGTATTCGATCCGGGGCGGGCGTAGCTGCATCTCACTCCGTCGAGGCCTCTCCAATACGATGCCCGGATGCAGCGACCGGCTGAACCGAACGAAGAAGTCGTCTCGGTGCTTGCGTGAGCCGTTGATCTGCTGGTCGACCCCTGGTTGGTGGATGCTGCGCAGGTCCGCCCGGCGGGACTTCCAGCCCATGCCGTCGGCGACCGCGTTGACGAACTCTCGACAGCTTCATCAACGTCTTCCGCACCGAATGCGGTCGCGCGCAATATCCTTCCTCGGCAGCTCAACGCGACGCGATGAGTTTCATGGCGACCCTCGAGCAGCAAGTCGCCCGCTTCGTCGAGGACGCGAAGCGAGACCTGCGGTCGGCAGGTTTCACCACCACCCCCTGGGACAACTGAAACCCCGCCTCGAGGCCAGGCGGCCAGCACCAGTAAGGGTTCGACTGCGCTTCTACACGATCTTCCGACCTGACTGGTTCGCGCTGTAGGCCGGGGCCCGTTGAGCCAGTGGGTGGGCAACGAGCTGGTCGATTGCGGTGGAGGCACGCATCCACGCCTCGACCTCGCCGGAAAAGCGGCCGACGAGAACTCGGCAGTCTTCGATAATGCCGGCCGGACTGTGACGGAGTTGAATGCCCTGCGCCTGACCGGGTTGAGGAAACCCGAACACCACGCTCTCGCAATGGTTGACGCGGTTTCGTGCCCAGTTCAGCCGCTGGCACCTCTTCTGTGTCTGGGCCATCGTCCATACCGCTGCGGATGGCTGTCGAGCGCCGTTGAAGCACCCATCCAGTGCCGGTGTCCACAAGGTCGCTTCGTGGTCGACATCGCGCGGTGCTCGGAGCAGCGCGGTCCAGAAACCGAGCATCAATGCGGCCACCACTTTGTCCGCGGGTGGGCGAGGCGTAGGCCGAGCGCCGGGCTTTCGCCGTGGCGGGTTCAGTGTGTCATACGCGTCGCGGACTTTCTTCTGTGCGTCCTGGGACAATCCCGCGCCGGTGGCGTTGTCGAACCAGCGGTCCCCGTATGCGGCTTTGAGCGCTACGTGCATCTGTTGTCGCAGCACCAGTTCGACGATGCGAAAGTGTCCGTGAATGTGCGAGGCCAGGCGCGCATCGAGTAGATACAACTCCAGCGCCGGCCCCTCGTGACCCTGGCATGCTCTGCGGAACGGTTTGAGGCGAGAACCGGCCGTGACCGCGATCAAGGCGGCTTGCTGCGTCGGCGTGGGTTGTTCGAGCACGGGCCAGACGCTACACTGGGTGTCATATTCCCGGCTCGGACCGGGTTTTCGAAGCCGTCGTCGCCCGTCAGGGAACGGCGGTTTCCCTTTTTCTTGCCTCGGATTCTTCTTTTCGGCGGGTTGACGTAAGAGTTCGCTATCGGCGTGCGAGGCGTGTACGCGGCGCATGCATCGCACGCACCGCGCGTATGGCGTGTGGGGGCGGCCCGGCTTCCTGACGGTCTCGGTGTTCGTCGGCTGCGTCCGCGCCGGGTATCTCATTCGGGTCGCGCTACGCGCCGGACTCGTCACTGTCTGGCGATGTGAAAGCTTCCTCGTCCACACCGGGCTGATCGATACCTGGAAGGCTCCAGAGCGCGAGCTCCGGCGCTTGGCGATCCCGGATTCGATCCGGCTTGAAGAGATAGAAATAAGGGTCATCGCCTGGCCGAAATCTCACCTTGAACCCTTTTGCTTCTCCCGCGTCCAGAGCTGCGAGAGCTTCCTCGCTATTCAAGGCAACCGCATGAGGATGGAATGCTCCTACCTGGCCAAGATCCAGTTCACGAGTTCCCAATCGCAGGATGAACTCCTGGACAGGGAAACTAACCCTGCCGCCCTCGACGAGCAGGGCTCGTACGTCCGGAGAGTCGGTGCCACTGAGTCCGAGGATTCCGGTAGGTGCCTCCGGCGATGCGACCATATATCCCTCGATCAGGATGCGGGCCACCCGGAGATTGACTCGTTCCAGAGGAGTTAGCTCATCGGGAATGACGAAGCGGGTGTTGCAGTACTCCTGCACTATGGCGAGGTCACGCGCTAGCCCGTACATCTGGGTGAGATAGGCGTCGGCATCGTCCCTTGTCACCTCGTCATGAGCAGCCAGCGACCAAAGAAGGTGACCGTCGATGTAGGTCCTGCACACTCCGGGCGTTCGCAATGCACGCACAAGGTCGATCACCCGCAGCGCATCCGTCGGGCGGATACGACGGAAGTTGTACGAGATCTGTACATCTCCGGGAAGCGCCTTGTTGTTGAGGGGATAGTGCAACTCCACCTCGGCATGTCCGTAGAACCTGATCTTTAGTGTGACTCCGATGCTGCCTTCGTTGATGTAGGTGACTTCCCCTTCAAAGACTGACTCTTGTTCATCGACGCCGATGAACCTGAGTTCGGCTACTGCCCCCACGTGAGGACTGTCGCTGAGCGGTTCCAGGTGAACTTCGACGTTGCTGTGTTGTCCGGCGAGCAGCTCGGGTCCGCTGATGGTCAGCTGAAGAACGACCTTTGGTGGAAGAACGACGCGTCCCGATGCTCCATACCTGAGAGCCTGCTCGAACTGACGTTGCACCTCAGTGTGCTCATCCCCGAAACTGCCGGTGATCGTGGCGGTTATAGGGCTTTTGATATGAGCGTCTGGATCTTTCGGGCGGGCTGTATACGTCACCTGGTTGCCCCGGCGAGCGAAGTCAACGGCCCAGTAGAGGTCTGCCGAGTCCGCGAGGTCTCCCAGACCGGAGACGCGTTCAGTCAGAGAGTCGATCCCCCCAAGTAAGGTTGCTGTCTCCAACCTATAGAGTTCGACATCTGACCTCATTTGCTCGCGCCCGAGATAGGCATAGACGTCCGGGTTCTCGACCGCGAGAAGATCGAGCCCGACACGATCGAGAATGCTGATCTTCGGTGGCTTCGGCGGCATCAGCGCCACCGGTGCGCAGCACATCGCCCGCAGTGATCAGCGGATCGGCCAACAGTACTGGCTCGCTGATCTCCGCGGTGCGCCACAGGGTCGGGTCGGCCGGGACCTGCACGGCTAGTGTGTGTTCGGCCTCGGTGGCGGGACTGAAGTCGGCGGCGCTCAGGTCGACGAACCGATCGGTGTAAAGCAGCGCCCGGGACGGCAGCCGCCACGGGGAGTACACATCGGCCGCGGCATCGCCGCTGACCAACACTGCCACATCCTGCCGGGCGCAGAAGTCAACAACGGCGGTGGCCTGGGCGATCACCGGATCCAGGCCGTACCAATAGGTCACAGCGCCACCGGGACCGGGATAGCCGGCCAGATACTCCTCGAGCAACTCCTCGGGGGATGCGGCGAGCCAACCGTGCTCGGTGCGCCGCACCGTCTGTAGCTGTTTCAGGGCGAGTGAGACCCCCTGCTGGGAGACCCCCAGCATCTCGGCGAGCCGGTGTTGGGTTTGCGCCCTATCCGAGAGCAGCAGGACCCGGGCGAGTGCCCAGCGCACCCAGGGTTTGCGGCCCCGGGCAGCAGGTGCGGCAGGGGATGTAGGGGTTGCGGTTTCGGTCACGTCGTAGCGCGCGCCGGCGAATACGAGTAGGTCTTCGTCCACGGCGATGACATCGATTTCGCCGTTTGTCGCGAGAGTGCGCAGATGCGCCGTGGCGTGTGGGGTTACCACGAGCGCGCGCCGGGCTGGGCCCGGTTCGGCGAGCAGCCGGGCGAGGACCGTGGGGGTGGGTGGCCGCCGGGATATGCGCACC
>NZ_JARDJE010000022.1:0-94350 GCF_048957735.1 Rhodococcus sp. As11 | reverse complement strand
ACTGCAACGACAGTTTGTGACCACCGGTGCACGTGTGGTAATTGATCATTTGTGCAGTCGGAGGTGCTGGAATGGTCGGCGGGATTCACGGCGTTCTGCGCCCGGTTCGCGCACCGGTTTTCCCGAGTGGAGTCGCGGCGGCGGATGGGCGCCTACATGCGCGGCCTGCTCGCGGAGGTCGAACGCAAGAACGGCTGGACGCTGGCCGAAGCCGCCGGTGACACCGGCCCAGAGGGCATGCAGCGACTGCTGAACTTCTACGCCTGGGACTGCGACGGACTCCGCGATGACGTGCGCCAGATCGTGGTCGAGACGATCGGCGACGACAAGTCCGGGGTGTTGATCGTCGACGAAACCGGCTTCCTCAAGAAGGGAACTCGCTCGGCCGGGGTCGCCCGGCAATACTCGGGCACGGCCGGGCGGATCGAGAACTCCCAGATCGGGGTGTTCCTCGCCTACGCCTCCGACCGCGGTCGGGCGTTGATCGACCGGGAGTTGTACCTACCGAAAGCATGGACCGAGGACCGGCAGCGGTGCCGGGACGCCGGCATCGACGACGACGTCGAGTTCTCCACCAAACCCGAACTGGCGCAAACGATGATCGAGCGGGCACTCGATGCCGGTATCCCGTTCGGATGGGTCACCGGAGACGAGGCCTACGGGCAGGTCGGCAAGCTCCGGTTGTGGCTCGAATCGAAGGGTGTCTCGCATGTGCTGGCCGTGCCGAAGTCGCAGATGGTGATCTCGATGCAGTTGCGGCAACGCCGCGCCCACGCCGTGATCGCCGAACTCGACGCCTCGGCGTGGCAACGCCTGTCCTGCGGCGACGGTGCACACGGTCCCCGGGTTTATGACTGGGCGGCCGCCCCGATCCGGCCCATCCGTGAACGAGGCCGCGGTCATTGGTTGTTGGCCCGCCGCTCGCTCACCGACCGCGACGAGATCGCCTACTACATCTGCTACGGGCCTGCCGAGACCCCACTCGCGGAGCTGGTGCGGGTGGCCGGCAGCCGCTGGGCGATCGAGGAATGCTTCCAGGCCGCCAAGAACGAGACCGGACTCGACCACTACCAGGTCCGCGGCTACACCGCCTGGTACCGGCACATCACCTTGTCGATGGCCGCGGCCGCGTTCTTGACGATCCTGCGCCGAGACGCTCAAAAAGGGGATCTTCATCCGGCCCCGGTAAGCTGATTCCTCTGACGGTCAACGAGATTCGACGACTGTTCAATCGGGTCGCGTGCCCGGTGCGACACACTCTTCTCCATGTGTGGCACTGGTTGAACTGGCGTCGGGTCAGCCAGGCCAGGGCCCGTGTCAGTCACTACAAACGTCGACATCTCAAACTGTCGTTGCAGTACTAGCCATCAACCCCGGCTGGGACTGGGCGACCTTCGCGCAGTACTTCACCGCATCGTCCGTGCTCTCCGCACTGTGGATGACGATCGAGTTGACGCTGTGGGGCACGGTCCTAGGCTTCGCGCTCGGTGTGCTCCTCGCGATCGGGCGGTTGTCGAACAATCCTGTTCTGCAGGTGGTCTCGTGGACGTACATCTGGGCGTTCCGATCGATCCCTCTCATCGTCCAGTTGCTGTTCTGGTTCAACATCGCCTACCTGTACAAGACGTTGTCGATCGGCATCCCGTTCGGCCCGGCCTTCTTCGAGTTCGGTGTCGCCGGGGTGATCTCGGGCTTCACCGCCGCTGTCATCGGTCTGGCGCTCCACCAGGCGGCCTACTCCGCCGAGATCATCCGCGCCGGCATCATCTCCGTCGACCACGGCCAGATCGAGGCGGCCAACGCGCTCGGCATCCCGCGTTACCGGCAGTTCGTGAAGATCGTTCTCCCGCAGGCCATGCGGGCGATCCTCCCGAACGCTGCCAACGAGGTGATCAGCCTGTTCAAAGGCACGTCGATCGTCTCCACCATGGCCATCGCCGAACTCTTCTACCAGGTACAGGTGATCTTCGGCCGCACCGGACGCGTCGTTCCGATGCTCATGGTCGCGACCGTCTGGTACATCATCCTCACCACGATCCTGTCGATCGGGCAGTACTACGTCGAACGGCACTACGCCCGCGGTTCGGCACGCGCACTACCGCTCACCCCGTGGCAACGTGTGGTCGCGAAATACCGCGAGATCCGCGACAGCGGCATCGGTGCACCACGGGGAGCGACGAAATGACCGCCACCCGGGACGACGTCGATTACGTCGTCGACGTGCGCGGAGTCCACAAGTCGTTCGGCACGCTCGAAGTTCTCAAAGGCATCGATCTGCAGCTCCGCAAGGGCACTGTCACCGTGATCCTCGGTCCGTCCGGATCCGGGAAATCCACCCTCTTGCGCACCCTCAACCACCTCGAGAAGGTCGACCGCGGCACTGTGCGCATCGACGGTGAGCTGATCGGCTACAAGCGTCGCGGGAACAAGCTGCACGAGGTGCGTGCCCGTGACATCCTCCGTCAACGCTCTCGCATCGGCTTCGTCTTCCAGAACTTCAACCTCTTCCCACACCTGACCGCCCTCGAGAACGTCGTCGAGGCGCCGGTGTCGGCGCAGGGACGCGACCGCACGGAGGTCGAGGCGGAGGCTCGTGCCCTGCTCGACCGCGTCGGCGTGGGCGACAAGCTGCACGACTATCCGAAACAGTTGTCCGGCGGTCAGCAGCAGCGCGTCGCGATCGCGCGGGCCCTGGCTCTGCACCCCGCCGTGATCCTCTTCGACGAACCCACCTCGGCGCTCGACCCCGAACTCGTCGGTGAGGTGCTCGCCGTCATCCGCGACCTCGCCGGTGACGGCGCGACCCTCGTGATCGTCACGCACGAGATCGGTTTCGCCCGTGAGGTCGCCGACACCGTCGTCTTCATGGACGGCGGCGTCATCGTCGAACAGGGGCCACCCCACGAGGTCCTCGACAATCCGCAGCAGGAACGCACCGCGTCCTTCCTGTCGCGCGTTCTCTGATTCCCCTCCCCACCACAGCATTCGAGAAGGTAACGATGTTCGCTTCCTCCCGCCGGGTCCGCCTGTTGACCTCGGCTCTGACCGCCGTCGCTCTCCTGGGCGTCGCGGCCTGCGGTTCCGACGCAGATGCCGGCACCGACACCGATGCCGCGACGGCGGCCGGTTACAACCTCACCGCGGACCAGAACCGCATCACCACCGACCCGGTCGAGGAGATCGCCGCGAAGGTTCCCGAGGAGATCCGCGACCGCGGCACGCTCGTCGTCACCGGCAACGCCGGTACGGTGCCGCCGTTGCGCTTCTACGCCGACGACGACACCACGATTATCGGATCCGAGACCGACTTCGCCCATCTCATCGGAGATGTTCTCGACCTCGACATCGAACTCACCGCCGCGGACTGGGCCCAGAACTTCGTCCGCGTGGACTCGGGTGAGGCCGACGTGTTCATCTCCAACGTCACCGTCACCGAGGAACGCAAGGAGAAGTACGACTTCGCCACCTACCGCCTCGACAGCCTTGCCGTCGAGGTCGGCAAGGACAGCGGCATCACCTTCGACGGACCCGAGGACATCGCCGGCCTGACGATCGGCGTCGGCTCCGGAACCAACCAGGAGGCGCTGCTCGTCGAGTGGAACGAACAGAACGTCGCTGCCGGACTCGAACCTGCCGAGATCCTGTACTACCAGAACGCCGTCGACTACTACCTCGCGCTCGGTTCCGGCCGCATCGACGCGTACGTCGGCCCGAATCCGACGTCTGCCTTCCACGCGCTGCAGTCCGGTGAGACCGAGGTGGCCGGCACGTTCTCGGGAGCCGGTCTCGACCTGCAGGGTGAGATCGCGGTACTGACGAAGAAGGACAACGGCCTGATCCAGGCGATCAACGAGGCGATCAACCACGTCATCGAGAACGGCACGTACGCACAGGTTCTCGACCGGTGGGGCATCAGCAGCGAAGCGATCGAGGTCTCGCGGATCAACCCGCCCGGCCTGCCCAAGACCTCGTAGGCCGGAAACGACAGGAAGACAGCATGACTCGCGTCAGGAGACTCGTCGACGTCGTGGTGGTCGGTGGCGGTGTCATCGGCTCCGCAGCGGCGTGGCGACTCGCCGCACGTGGCCGCACGGTGGTCCTGCTCGAACAGTTCGAGCAGGGGCACCACCGCGGTGCCTCGCACGGCAGTTCCCGCATCTATCGGCAGGCCTACGACGGGCAGTTCTACACCGCGCTCGCCGCTCGTGCCCTACCGCTCTGGCGGCAGCTCGAAGAGACCACGGGCAACCGGGTCCTCGAGCTCACCGGCGCCGTCGACCACGGGTTGCCCGCGGCCGTCCACGCCAAGACGAAGACGCTGTATCAGCTCGGCATCGCGCACACCGTCCTCGATCCCGCCGAGGCGCAGCGTCGCTGGCCCGGCATCAGGTTCGACACCACGGTGCTGCACCATCCCGACGCCGGGCGGTTGCACGCCGACCACTCGGTGGCGGCGCTGCAGCAGGCCGCGGCGCAGGCCGGTGCGGACGTCCGGCACCTCACCCCGGCCCGCACCGTCCGCGAGACCGATCGCGGCGTCGAGATCGTGCTCGACACCGAGGTGATCACCGCGAGGCACGTCGTCGTCGCGGCGGGAGCGTGGACGCGCGCCGTCCTCGACGGGGCGGGCAACGAGACGGCACCCCGGCTGCCGGCCCTGCGCACGACGCAGGAACAACCGGCGCACTTCGTCCCGCTCACCGACGCGCAGTGGCCCAGCTTCGTCCACCACCGTGGCGCCCGACTCGACGGGGAGGGCATCTACGGCCTCGGTTCCGTCGACGGCATCAAGATCGGTGAGCACGGCACCGGCCCGCAGGTCGAACCGGACAACCGTAGTTTCGTGGCGGACCCGGACGGTGTCCGCCGACTCGTCGCCTACGCCCGGACCTGGCTCCCCGGCGTGGACGCCGAGAGTGCACGGGTGGACACCTGCCTGTACACGACGACGCCGGACTCGAACTTCGTCGTCGACCGCGTCGGTGCCGTCACCGTCGCCGCCGGATTCTCCGGACACGGATTCAAGTTCGCGCCCGCCATCGGCGAACTCGTCGCCGACCTCGCCGACGGCACCGCCACCAGCCCCGAACCGTTCCGGTTCGGAGCACGACAGCCGGCGGTGGTCTCGTGACCGGGACCGGCAGACTCGAAGTGCGGGCGGTGCGGCAGGACGATCCCCTGGCCGCACCGCTGCTCGAAGAACTCGCGGTCGAGTACAGCACCCGTTACGAGCACTCCTTCGAGGAGCAGTACGAGAGTCTCGTCGGCTATCCGGAGGACCGGTTCGCGCCACCCGACGGTGCCCTGCTCGTCCTCGTCGAGGTCGAAGTGCCGGTCGCAGGCGGAGCCTTCCAGCGCTACGACGAGAGCACCGCCGAACTCAAGCGGATCTGGACGTCGAAAGACCATCGGCGCCGTGGTCTCGGCCGCATCGTGGTCGCCGAACTCGAGGCCGAGGCCTTACGTCGCGGGTACACCCGCATCTATCTGACGACCGGTTGGCGACAACCGGAGGCCGTCGCGCTGTATCTCGCGGCCGGGTACACCGCCCTGTTCGATCCCCGGCGACCCGCCGAGGAGATCGGCCCGCATCCCTTCGAGAAATTCCTGGTCCGAAAGGTGGCCTCCGCGTGAAGTTCCTGCTGCTCAGTCTCATCACCCACCATCCCGACCCCGTGACGGGGGAGTGGCTGTCCCCGTCCGAACGGATCCGGGAGGTCGTCGACACCGCCGTGCTCGCCGAACAACTCGGATTCGAAGGATTCGCGGTGGGCGAGCGGCACGAGAAGCCGTTCCTCGCCTCGTCGCCTCCCGTCGTCCTGGCCAACATCGCGGCGCGGACCAGCACCCTCGAATTGTGGACCGGGGTCACGACTCTGAGTCTGCTCGATCCCGTCCGGGCGTTCGAGGACTACTCCACACTCGACAACCTGTCGGGTGGGCGCCTGCAGCTGATGATCGGCAAGGGCAACGGCACCGCCCAGGCCGACCTGTTCCACGTCACGCCCGACGACCAGTGGGACCGCAACCGTGAGGGTTACGAGCTGTTCCGGGCACTGTGGGAGAACGAGACGGTCACGTGGGAGGGTCGGTTCCGGCCGTCGCTCACCGACGCCGTCACCGTGCCCCGGCCACTGCAACACCGTCTGGCCATCTGGCACGGCAGCGCCACCAGCCGCGAATCCGTCGATCTCGCAGCCCGCTACGGCGATCCGATCTTCTCTGCCAACGTCACCAACCCGATCGAGCCCTACGCCGAGCTCATCGACCACTACCGCGAACGATGGGCGGCCTACGGCCACGACCCCGCCGAGGCGCGGGTGGGTGCGGGGACGGCCGGACTGTACGTCGCGCCGACCTCGCAGGAAGCGATCGACGCCTACCGGACCCAGTTCGAGCAACGACTCGAATTCTCCCGGGAGACGGGACTTCCCGTCGTCTTCGAGACCGTCGAGGACTTCGTCGAACGCAGCTCCGCACTCATCGGGAGCCCGCAGCAGGTGATCGACAAGGTGCTCCGCTACCACGAGCGGTTCGGTCACGAGGTCACGCACGTGACCGCCGACCGCGGCGGGTTCTCGGCGGCCGAACAGCGGGCGAGCCTCGAACTGTTCCAGGCGGAGGTCGCGCCGGCACTGCGTGCGGCGATACCGCACCGCGATGCCGTCACCGCCTGAGCCGGCGGCGTCGGAACCGTTTCGATCGTGGTGAAAAAAACGGTGTGCCCGAGCCCCGTGGCTCCGTAACCTCGCGTAACGAACCATCCAGAGCGACCGAGAGACCCGGCTCGACGACGTCGCAGCAACCCCCTGCCGTGGGCAGGTGAGGGTGCTACCGCCGGGACCGATGGAGGAGAAGATGACGAACGAAGGTCTGGTGGGGGCGTGGGAACGCATCCACGTCGATCTGTGCCGGCACTGCGCCGCCAGGTGTCGTTGCGGCCGAGATCCGCGCTGAACCCCCCGTTCCCCAGGGACGACATCCCCGCCCGCCGGGCGGCATCCACACGGTGATGCCGCCGGAGCCCTGTCCAGATCACGGAGCCCGTCGTTGTCCATCTCGTCCTCCTCCGCGTCCCGGTTCGTCGTCACGGCCGCCGCCACCGCCGTACTGGGCGCTGCCCTCACCGCGTGCGGCACCGGCGCCGTGGCGAACTCGGAGCCCACCGGCGATCCGCAGGCCGGTGGCACCCTGCGGTACGGGTTGTCGGTCCCACCCACCTGCGCCGATCCCGCGCAGGCCGCCAGCAACCAGACCATCTACGTCGCCCGGCAGGTCGTCGACTCGCTCACCGACCAGGATCCCGGGACAGGCGAGATCGTGCCGTGGCTCGCCGAGAGCTGGGAATCGAATGCCGACGGCACGCAGTTCACCTTCCGCCTGAAGGAGGGTGTGACCTTCAGCGACGGAACTCCACTGACCGCGGACTCCGTGAAGAAGAACTTCGACGCGATCGTGAACAGCCTCGGAGGGGTGAAGGCGCCGCAGGCCGTCGGGTATCTCGCAGGATATGCCGGCACCACGGTCGTCGACGACCGCACGGCGCAGATCGACTTCTCCGTGCCGAACGCGCCGTTCCTGCAGGCCACAGCAAGTCATCAGCTCGGCCTGCTCTCGGAGGCCGACACCGCGAAGAGCGCGGAGGAACGTTGCGCCGGCGACCTGTCCGGCACCGGCCCGTTCGTGTACGAGGACTACCAGCAGGACAAGTCCGCCACCCTCGTCAAACGCACGGGCTATTCGTGGGGTTCGGAGGCCTTCGGACACGACGGCGACGCCTACCTCGACCGGATCGAGTTCACGATCGTCCCTGAATCGGGTGTCCGCACCGGATCGCTCGCCTCGGGTCAGCTCGACGCCATCTCGGATGCGCTGCCGCAGGACGCCCCGCAGATCGAAGGGGCCGGCGGCCGCATCCTGACCACCCCGAATCCGGGCATCCCGTTCGGTTTCCAACCCAACGTGAGCCGCGGTGTCCTCACCGACCCGGCCGTGCGCAGCGCGCTCGTCCCGGCGATCGACCGGCAGGAACTGGTCGACACGGTCCTCGGACCGGACTTCCGCCCGGCCACCAGCACTCTCGCCTCCGCGACCCCCGGTTACGTCGAGCTCGCCGACGTCACCTACGACCCGGCGAAGGCCGAGCAGATCCTCGGCGAGGCCGGCTGGGCGCCCGGTCCCGACGGCATCCGAGTCAAGGACGGGCAGCGCCTGAGCTTCCCCGTGCTGTTCAGCTCGGTGTTCGCCGGCAACCAGGCCATTCTCGAACTGGTGCAGCAACAGCTGCGGGCGGTGGGAATCGACCTGCAGCTCGATCTCGTCTCCACTCCGGAGAACACCGCACGCCAGAATGCCGGCGACTACGAGGCGTCCTACTACAACAGCACCCGGGCCGACGGCGACATCCTGCGCACGGCATTCGGGCTCGACGGGCGGAACCTCAACCAGCGCAATCCCATTCCGGATCTCGACGACGTGCTCGCCCAGCAGCTGTCCACGACCGACCCGGCCGCACGTGCCGAGCTCATCGGCCGGGCGCAGCAGCTCGTCCTCGACAACGGGCTGTGGATCCCGACGGTCGAACTGTCGCAGGCGATCGGTGCCGGACCGAACGTCGCCGACCTGAAGTTCGAGGCGTCGGCACGACTGCAGTTCTTCGACACCTGGCTGAGCGAGTAGATCATGCTGCGCTATCTCGGTTTCCGTGTGCTCCAGGCCGTGGGGGTGCTGTGGGCGGCGTTCACGGTGTCGTTCGCGGTCCTGTTCCTGCTGCCCTCCGATCCGGTCTCCATCGCCGCCGGTGCCGATGCCGGAACACCGGTCGACGCCGCCGCGATCGAACAGCTCCAGGCGCGGTACGGACTCGACCAGCCCGTCGCGGTGCAGTACTGGAACGCGCTGAGCAACGCGGTCCGAGGTGACTTCGGCATGTCCATCTCCACCGGACAGCAGGTGACCGACGCAATTGCCGCCGCCCTGCCGAGCACCCTCGTCCTGGCGGGCACCGCCCTGGTGTTCGCCCTGGTGTTCGGCACGGCGGTCGCCTTCCTCGCGACCTACACGCGAACGCACTGGCTCCGCGGCCTGCTGTTCTCGCTTCCCCCGCTGGGGGTGGCCGTCCCGACCTTCTGGGTGGGCCTGATCCTGTTACAGCTCTTCTCGTTCCGGCTGCGGCTGTTCCCGGCGTTCGGGGACCAGGGCATCGAGCACGTGATCCTGCCCGCGATCACCCTGGCACTGCCCACCGGTGCGGTGATCGCCCAGGTCCTCGCGACCAGCCTGCAGACGACGTGGCGGCAGCCGTTCATCGAGGCGGCACGCGCGAAAGGCGCGTCCCGCCTGCGCATCCAGACGCGTCACGCACTGAAGCTGTCGAGCATCCCCGCCTTCACGATCGCCGGCGTCATCGTCGGCAACCTGCTCGCGGGATCCGTGGTGGTCGAGACCGTCTTCTCTCGCGGCGGTGTCGGACGCCTGACCCAGATGTCGGTGATGGCGCAGGACATCCCGGTGGTGCTGGGCATCGTCGTGTTCTCCGCGACCGTCTTCGTGCTCGTCAACCTCGCCGTCGACCTGCTCTACCCCTTCATCGACCCGCGGATCACCCACGGCATCGACCGCGGTGGTGCAGCCGCGTCGACGGAGGACGACCCGACCCACGACGACACTCTCCTGGAGGTCGAGGCACGTGTCTGACACCCTCGTCCGCGAAGCGATACCGGCGACGTCGTTGCCGGAACCGAGCTCGCGCAGAAGAATTCGGATCACATCCATTGCGACGGCGGTGCGACGCAATGCGGTGCTCGTCGTCTCGTCGATCGTGTTGCTCCTCGCGGTGGGCTTCGCGCTGGTCCCGTCGGTCTTCGCGTCGGGCGACCCCCTGCAGGGCGTACCCGCCGAGAAGTTGCAGGGGCCGAGCGTCGCGCACTGGTTCGGCACCGACAATCTCGGTCGCGACGTGTACACGCGCGTCGTGCACGGAGCCGGCCTGTCGCTCACCGCGACGCTCGTCGCGGTCGGGATCGCCCTCGTGGTCGGTTCGCTGATCGGGTTGCTGTCCGGCGCGGTCGGCGGTGCCCTCGACGCGGCACTCATGCGCCTCGTCGACGTTCTGCTGTCCATCCCCGCGCTGCTGTTGTCCCTCGCCCTGGTCACCGCTCTCGGCTTCGGCACGATGAACGTCGCGATCGCCGTCGGTGTGAGCCTCGTGGCGAACTTCGCACGCGTCATGCGGTCGGAAGTGCTGCGGGTACGCAAGGCGCTCTATGTCGAAGGTGCGTTCGCGTGCGGCGTCCGGTGGCACACCGTGCTGCGCCGGCACGTGTTGCGCAACTCGTACGCGCCCGTCGCGGCCCTGGCCGCCGTCGAATTCGGTATGGCCGTGCTGGCCGTGTCGTCACTGAGCTTCCTCGGTTTCGGTGCCGTGCCACCGACACCCGAATGGGGGTCGTTGATCTCGGAGGGCCGCAACTATCTCGCCGCGGCCTGGTGGATGACGACCCTGCCGGGCCTGGTCATCGTCGCCGTTGTGCTCTCGGCCCACCGCGTCGGCCACGCCATCGAGGACAGGAGCGCACGATGAGCCTCCTCGAAGTGCGCGACCTGCAGGTCGCCTACGAATCGTCGCGCGAGCCGGTGGTCGCGGTGAACGGTGTCGATCTCACCGTCGGTCGCGGCGAGGTCGTCGCGGTGGTCGGCGAGTCGGGGTCGGGCAAGTCCACGACGGCGCACGCGATCATCGGGTTGCTCGCCGGAGCCGGTCGCGTCACGGCCGGGTCGGTGACCTTCGACGGCACATCGCTGAACGACCTGTCCGAGCGCGCGTTCGAACGCATCCGCGGCGCCCGGATCGGATTCGTTCCGCAGGACCCGACGATCTCCCTCAATCCCGTCATCCGTATCGGCGACCAGATCGCCGAGGTGCTGCGCATCCACGGTCTCGCCGACCGGCGCACCGCGCGGATCGAGGCGCTGCGCATCCTCGAAGAGGCCGGGCTCGACGACCCGCAGCTGCGTGCGAAGCAGTACCCGCAGGAACTGTCCGGCGGTCAGCGGCAGCGGGTGCTCATCGGTATCGCCCTCGCCTGCCGACCCGACCTCGTCATCGCCGACGAACCGACCAGCGCGCTCGACGTGACCGTTCAGCGCCGCATCCTCGACCACCTCGAGGCGCGGATCGCCGAGACCGGCACCGCTGTCCTGCTCATCACCCACGACCTGGGTGTCGCGGCGGATCGCGCCGACCGCATCGTCGTCATGCAGGGCGGACGGGTCGTCGAGACCGGACCGGCGGCGCAGGTCCTCACCGACCCGCAACACGAGTACACGCGCTCGCTCATCGCGGCCGCGCCGAGCCTCGCGGAACCGGTCGTGCGGCCCGCGCCGAAAGAGGCTGCGCCGATCCTGTCGGTGTCGACGGTGTCGAAGACCTTCCGCATCGACCGGAAGTCCTCGCTGCACGCCGTGCGGGATGTGTCCTTCGACGTACCCCGCGGCGGCACTCTCTCGCTCGTGGGGGAGTCGGGTTCGGGAAAGTCCACGGTCTCGCGCATCGCGATCCGGCTCGAGACCCCGACCTCCGGATCGGTCCGGTTCGATGGTGACGACATCACGGCGCTCGGTGGCCGCGCCCTGCGGGCGCTGCGACGCCGGGTGCAGATCGTGCACCAGAATCCCTACGCCTCGCTCGACCCGAAACTGAGGATCCGCGACATCGTCGCCGAACCTCTCGAGGCGTTCGGTGTCGGCACGAGAGCCGAACGTGCCGAGCACGTCGCCTGCCTCCTCGACCAGGTGGCGTTGTCGACGGCACATCTGGACCGCAGACCCGCCGGACTGTCCGGTGGGCAACGGCAACGCGTGGCCATCGCACGGGCCATCGCCCTGAACCCCGAACTGCTCGTCCTCGACGAACCCGTCTCGGCGCTCGACGTGTCGGTCCAGGCGCAGATCCTCGACCTGCTCACCTCGCTGCAGGCCGAACTCGGAATCAGTTACCTGTTCATCTCGCACGACCTCGCCGTCGTCCGGCAGATCAGCGACACCGTCGCCGTGATGCGCGCCGGTCGGGTCGTCGAATACGGCCCCACCGCAGAAATTCTCGACAACCCCCAACACGAGTACACGCAGACGTTGCTCGAGGCCATCCCCGGGAAGGTCCACCATGTCCGATAGTTCAGAATTGTTGCTGGCCGTCGACTTCGCCGGCACCGGCCTACACCCCTCGTCCTGGCGACGTGACGATTCGTGCGCCGAGGAACTGTTCACCCCCCGCTACTGGGCCGACCTCGTCGGTGCCGCCGACCGCGCCGGCGTCGACTTGGCGTTCTTCTCCGACACCTTCGGCGTCGTCTCGGGCGCGACCACGGTGCGGGGCCGCCTCGAAGCCGTCGGCCTGGCGGCGCGCCTGACCACCGCAACCACGCGCATCGGTCTGATCCCCACGGCCACCGTCACCCACACCGAACCGTTCCACGTCGCCAAGGCGATCCAGACGATCGACCACACCACGCTCGGTCGCGCCGGATGGGAGGTCGCGGTGACGCCGGGCGTCGTGGAGTTGTTCGGCCGCAAGGACGAGCAGGACACCGCGTCGCTGTGGGCCGAAGCGCACGAGGCCGCCGAAGTCGCGGTGCGGCTGTGGGACAGCTGGGAGGACGACGCCGAGATCCGCGATGTCGCCACCGGCCGCTTCATCGATCGCGACAAGGTCCACTACATCGACTTCGTCGGCGAGTACTTCTCCGTCAAGGGCTCGTCGATCGTGCCGCGGTCCCCGCAGGGGCAACCGCTGGTCGCGGCGACGGTGACCGGTGACGAGTCCTTCGGGTTCGCCGCGCAGCGAGCGGATCTCGTGCGTATCCGCGCCACCGACCTGTCCGCAGCATCCGAACTTGCAGGCCGCCTCCGGGCGGCGGCGAAAGGTCGGCAGATCTTCGTGTTGCTCGACCTCGACGTCCTGCTCGGCGACGACGCCGCCGAGGAGCTCGCGCGACTCGAGACGTGGGCCGGGCAGCCCTACCGCTCCGACACGCTCGTCCACGTCGGTGCGTCCGAGAGTCTGATCGAACTGCTCGACGACGTGGCAGGTGTGGACGGGGTGACCCTGCGGCCGCTCGCACTGCCGTCCACCCTCGGCCGGCTCGTCGAGGACGTGCTGCCCGTCGTCCGCCCCGAGGTCGCGCCTGCCACCGGAACCCTCCGCGACCGCCTCGGTCTGTCCCGTCCCGCCAACCGCTTCGCGGCTGCTCACTGAAGGAACGATCATCGTGTCCCGCAACACTGTTCGCAAGCAGATCCATCTCGCCGCGCACTTCCCCGGCGTCAACAACACCACGGTGTGGGCCGACCCCGAGTCGAAGAGCCAGATCGACTTCTCGTCGTTCCTGCATCTCGCCCGCACCGCCGAACGCGGTAAGTTCGACTTCTTCTTCCTCGCCGAAGGACTCCGGCTCCGCGAGCACCGCGGCCGCATCCACGACCTCGACGTCGTGGGACGCCCCGACACCCTCACGGTGCTCGAGGCCCTCGCCGGTGCCACCACCCACCTCGGCCTGGCCGGCACCATCAACACCACTTTCAACGAGCCGTACGAACTGGCCAAGCAGTTCGCGACCCTCGACCACCTCTCGGACGGTCGCGCCGCATGGAACCTCGTCACCTCGTCGGATGCGTTCACCGGAGAGAACTTCCGTCGCGGCGGATTCCTCGAGCACTCGCAGCGGTACGTCCGTGCCTCCGAGGTGGTCGACGTGGTGCGGGAGCTGTGGGACGGCTGGTCGGCCCGCGGACCCGTGATCGACCGCGAGGCCGGAGTCTTCGCTCCCGACGGCGACATCGCGTCGTTCGACATCCACACCACCCAGTTCGACATTGCGGGTCGCTTCGAGGTGCCGCGCAGCCCCCAGGGGCACCCGGTCCTGTTGCAGGCCGGTGACTCCGACGAGGGCCGTGAGTTCGGTGCCGCCAAGGCCGACGCCATCTTCAGCCGGCACGGCACCCTCGAGGAAGGTCGCGCCTTCTACACCGACGTCAAGAACCGCCTCGCGAAGTACGGCCGCAGCTGGGACGAGCTGAAGATCCTGCCCGCCGCGACCTTCGTCCTCGGAGACACCTCCGAGGACGCCCACGAGCGCGCCCGGCACATCCGCCTGCAGCAGGTCGGGCCACAGACGGCCATCGCCTTCCTCGAACAGATCTGGGGTAAGGACCTTTCGTCGTACGACCCCGATGGTCCGTTACCCGACATCGATCCCGAGGACAACGTCACGATCACCCGCGGCCGCGTACGGCACGCGAAGGATCCGTTCGCCGTCGCCCGGCAGTGGAAGGAGAGGGCCGAGGCGGAGGAACTGAGCATCCGGGAACTGGTCGTCGAGGTCACCGCGCGCCAGCAGTTCATCGGAACGCCGCAGCAGGTCGCCGACGAGATCGACCTCTACGTCCAGACCGACGCCGGCGACGGGTTCATCCTCGTCCCGCACCTCACTCCCGGCGGCCTCGACGAATTCGTCGACACGGTCGTCCCGCTGCTGCAGGAACGCGGCAGCTTCCGCACCGAATACGACAGCACCACTCTGCGCGGCCACCTCGGCCTGCGCGACCCCCACACCGTCACCGAAGGAGCCCGGGCGTCATGACAGCAACATTCGATACGTTCGTCGACGATTGGCGGCGGTGGCATGCCGACCGCAACGACGGCTTGCGGCAACCGCTCGGCTGGCTGAGTCTCACCGCCCTCTACTGGCTGGACGAAACCCCCACCTTCTTCGGCGAGGCGCCGGGTCGGTGGCACGTCGGCGGCGGGTCGGTAATCCATGAACTCGACGGTGAGACCACCACCTACGAGCCGGTCGAGGGTGCGCCGGGCCTCGAAGCGGAGTTCGACTGCGGTTTCGTCGAGGTCATCCAGCGCACCGGACGATTCGGGATCCGCATCCACGACCGCACCGCACCGGCGCTCGCGTCGTTCACCGGCGTCCCGGCCTACGAACCCGACCCGTCCTGGGTGCTGACCGGCCGGTTCGAGGCGTTCGACGAACAGCAGGTCGTGACGACGGGCGCGGTCGTCGACGGACTCGAGCACCACCATCCCGCAGCCGGGGTCATCCGCTTCGACTACGACGGAGCCGAACACGAACTCGTCGCCTTCGGGGGAGCCGGGGGCCCGCTGCGCGTGTTGTTCACCGATGCGACGAGCGGGGTGACCACTTATCCGGCGGCGCGGATCCTGCAGGTCGGTAGGCCGGCCACCGACGGCGCCGTCGCACTCGACTTCACGCGCGCGGCGAACCTGCCGTGCGCGTTCACCGACGCGGCGACGTGCCCGCTCGCGCCATCGCAGAACCGACTTCCGTTCGCCGTCGAATCCGGTGAACGCGATCCCCGTGTCCGGGAGTCGTTGTGAACGCCGTGAATCCGGTTCCGTTGTCCGTGCTGGATCTTTCACCGGTCAGCGAGGGGTCCTCGGTCCCGGAAGCGCTGCGTAACACCCTCGACCTGGCGCGCCACGTCGAAGCATGGGGGTACACGAGGTACTGGGTCGCCGAGCACCACTTCGTCGCCGTCGCTTCGTCCGCGCCCGACGTGCTCATCGGTGCGATCGCCGCCGCAACCCACACCATCCGAGTCGGTGCCGCCGCGGTCCAGCTCGGGCACAACACGGCGATCGGCGTCGTCGAATCCTTCGGCACCCTCGACGCCCTGTACCCGGGACGCATCGATCTCGGTCTCGGCAGGTCGGGTCAGCGACGGGCGGAGGCGCTGGCTGGTGCGGCCGCTCCCGAACCTGCTCCGCGGGCGACGGAGATCCGCGACGGGCTGATCATTCCGCCGCCCTTCTCGGCGGCGAAGTTGCTGTCGTCGTCGCGTCTCGCCGCGAGTTTCGGTGTCCTGCAGCAACCCGGCGCCGAGTCGCCCGACTTCTCACGGCAGGTCGAGGACATCCTCGCCTTCCTGAACGGCACCTACACGACGCCGGACGGAATCGACCTGCACGCCGGCCCGGGAGAGGGCGCCGACCTCGAGCTGTGGGTGTTCGGGTCGAGCGCCGGACCGTCGGCGGAACTTGCGGGTCGCCTGGGCCTGCCGTTCGGTGCGAACTACCACGTCAGCCCGGGAACGACCGTCGAAGCGGTCGAGGCGTACCGGGCGGCGTTCCGTCCGTCGTCGATCCTGTCGGAGCCGTACGTCGTGGTCTCGGCCGACGCGGTCGTCGCGGACGACGACGCCACCGCGCGCGAACTGGCATCGACCTACGGGCACTGGGCACACAGCATCCGTGTGGGTCGCGGTGCGATCCCGTACCCGAATCCGGACACCACCCCGCCACTGACCGCCGAGGAGCGTACCCTCGTCGACGACCGCATCGTTACCCAGTTCGTGGGGTCGCCGAGCACGGTGGCGGAGCGCCTCGACACTCTCCGCCGAGTGACGGACGCCGACGAACTCGTCGTCACCTCGGTTACGCACGGCCACGAGGACCGTCTGCGTTCCTACGAACTCCTGGCCCACGAATGGGGATTGGCGCGGGTCCGCGCCGCCTGATCGTCCGGCGAGGGGGAGGTTGTGTGTGCTTTCCCGGCGGCGGAGCAGTTCGGCCCGCACGAGTCGGTCGAGCTGGGGGTGCTCGCCGAGCAGCATGGCGCAGCGTGATGCTCACCGTCATCTCCGGCGCCATATGCCCGGCCGGGCACCTCCGGCCGGGCATATGCGCGGGCACATCGGACGGAGCAAAGTTTGCCGTTAGGGTGGGATCCATGAGTGCTGCTGCAGGGTCCGTCTCGAGCATCTACATCGCAGCTCCGGAAGGGGACACGGGGAAATCGACCGTCGCTCTGGGCGTGTTGCAGACGCTGTGCGCGTCCACCGCCCGCGTCGGTGTCTTCCGGCCCATCGCGCGCTCCGACAGCGACACCGACTACATCCTCGAACTGCTGCTCGAACACACCACCGTCGACCTCGGTTACGAGGACTGTATCGGCGTCACCTACGACGACGTCCACGACGACCCCGACGCAGCGCTCAGCGACATCGTCGGCAAGTACCACGCGGTGGCCGATCGCTGCGACGCCGTCGTCATCGTCGGTAGCGACTACACCGAGATCGCCAACCCCAGCGAGCTGTCGTACAACGCCCGCATCGCGGCGAACCTCGACGCTCCGGTGCTGCTCGTCCTGCGCGGTTCCCGCCGTACCCCCGCCGAGATCGCGCAGCTCGCCGGTGTGTGCGCGAACGAGCTGGCGGGGCAACACGCGCATCTCGGTGCGGTGGTGGTGAACCGCTGCGATCCCGACGCACTCGACGACATCGCGCAGGCACTCGACGACCGCACCGAACCGGTGTGGACGCTCCCGGAGGTCCCGGCGCTGGTCGCGCCGACGATGGCCGAGCTGCAGACCGCGATCGGAGGCGAGCTCTACAGCGGCGACCCCGACCTGCTGCAGCGGGAAGCGCTGCGCATCATGGTCGGTGGCATGACCGCCGAGCGGATTCTGGAGCGCCTCACCGACGGGATCGTCGTGATCGCTCCCGCCGACCGCTCCGACGTCATCCTCGCGCTGGTCAATGCCAATGCCGCCGAAGGATTCCCGACGCTCGCCGGCATCATCATGAACGGTGGTCTGCTACCGCATCCGATGATCGCGCAGCTCGTTGCGGCTCTGAAACCGTCGCTGCCGATCCTCACCACCGAACTCGGTACCTTCGATACCGCCTCGGCAGCCGACCGCACCCGCGGCCGCATGGCCCTCGGTGCGCAGCGCAAGATCGACACGGCCCTCGCGCTCATGGAACGGCACGTCGACTCGCACTCCCTGCTCGACCGGCTGCGACTGCCGCGACCGTCCGTGACAACCCCACAGATGTTCGAATACCAGCTCATCGACCGGGCACGGGCCCAGCAGCGACACATCGTGCTGCCCGAGGGCGAGGACGATCGCGTCCTCAGAGCTGCCGGGCGTGTGCTCCAGCGCGGCATCGCGAGGCTGACGATCCTCGGCGACGAGGCGGCCGTCCGCCAGCGGGCATCGGAACTCGGGGTGGACCTGTCGGAGGCGCAGATCCTCGACCCGCGCACCTCCGAGCACGCCGACCGGTTCGCGGAGGAGTACGCGCGGTTGCGTGCCCACAAGGGTATGACCGTCGATCGTGCACGCGAGATCATGCGCGACATCTCGTATTTCGGCACGATGATGGTTCACCTGGGCCTGGCCGACGGCATGGTGTCGGGTGCGGCGCACACCACCGCCCACACGATCCGCCCCGCACTCGAGATCATCAAGACCGAACCCGGCGTCTCGACGGTGTCGAGCATCTTCCTCATGTGCCTCGCCGACCGTGTGCTCGCCTACGGCGACTGCGCCGTCGTTCCCGACCCGACCGACGACCAGCTCGCCGACATCGCGATCTCGTCGGCCGCGACCGCGGCCCGGTTCGGGATCGATCCCCGGATCGCGATGTTGTCGTACTCCACCGGCGAATCGGGTTCGGGTGCCGATGTCGACAAGGTCCGCACCGCCACGGCATTCGTGCGGGAGCGGCGACCCGACCTGCTCGTCGAGGGACCGATCCAGTACGACGCGGCGATCGAACCGACGGTCGCGAGCGCGAAACTCCCCGGCTCCGACGTCGCCGGTCGCGCCACGGTGTTCATCTTCCCGGACCTGAACACCGGCAACAACACCTACAAGGCCGTGCAGCGCAGTGCCGGTGCCATCGCCGTCGGGCCCGTCCTGCAGGGCCTGAACAAACCGGTCAACGATCTGTCCCGAGGCGCCCTGATCCAGGACATTGTCAACACCATCGCCATCACCGCGATCCAGGCGCAGGAGGAAGACGCGTGAGCAGCCCGAACCCCGCGACCGCAGGGACCGTCCTGGTCCTCAATTCGGGATCCTCGTCGATCAAGTTCCGGCTGATCGAGCCGGAGAGCGGGAACTCACCGGCACACGGACTGATCGAGCGCATCGGAGAGCCGGAGGGCAGGATCGTCTTCCACCACACGACGGGTGTGGACGAACGTAACGACGCGATCCCCGATCACCGGACCGGACTGCGTGCGATGCTCGAGATGCTCGAAGGGCTCGGCCGGCCCCTGCACGAGGTGGGCATCGTCGCGGTCGGCCATCGGCTCGTACACGGCGGCAAGGTCTTCTACGAACCCACCCTCATCGACGACGACGTGGTGCGCGCCGTCGACGAACTGTCGGTCCTCGCGCCCCTCCACAATCCGGCGAACGTCGTGGGGATGGAGGTCGCCCGGGAGGAGCTTCCCGAGGTGCCCCATGTGGGTGTCTTCGACACCGCCTTCTTCCACGGTCTTCCGGCGCATGCGTCGACCTACGCGATCGACCGCGACGTCGCCCGCAAGTACGACATCCGGCGGTACGGATTCCACGGCACGTCGCACGAATACGTGTCGGGGCGTGCCGCGGAGTTCCTGGGACGCGACATCGCGGAGCTGAATCTGATCGTGCTCCACCTGGGCAACGGTGCGTCGGCATCGGCGATCGCGGGCGGGAACCCGATCGACACCTCGATGGGGCTGACCCCGCTCGAAGGTCTCGTCATGGGTACGCGCAGCGGCGACATCGACCCGGGCGTCGTCATGCACCTCAACCGGGCGGCCGGACTGAAGGTCGACGCCATCGACGACCTGCTCAACCGGCACTCGGGCCTGAAGGGACTGTCGGGTGTCAACGACTTCCGGGCCCTGTTGAAGCTCGTCGGCGAAGGCGACGAGGACGCGCGACTCGCGTACGACGTCTACGTGCACCGCATCCGGAAGTACCTGGGTGCCTACACCTTCGAGCTGGGAGGTGTCGACGCGATCGTCTTCACCGGTGGTGTGGGGGAGAACAACGTCGATGTCCGGCGCGACAGTCTCGCCGGTCTCGACCGCCTCGGCATCGTCGTCGACGACGCCCGCAACACTGCCGACGGGGACGGGGAACGCCGGATCTCGGCCGACTCGTCCCACGTGGAGGTGCTCGTGATCCCCACGAACGAGGAGCTCGCCATCGCCCGGGCCGCAGTGCAGTTCGCTCGACGCTGATCCTGGTCAGGTCAAGCTACGCGGCCGGATCGCATTCGCGAGGTCGACGAGTGTGTAGCGGTGCGTGCGGGAGGGGGCGTTGCGCGCCAACTGCCGCAACGCCGCCTCGGCGCCCAGACGGAGTCCCTTCTCGGTGAACGGCACGTCGAGGATGCGGTCGTATTCGCGACTCGACGCCCGCCCGCTGCGCACCCATTCGAGCGCCGCCCCGAGCACGAGCGCGCGCATCTGCAGGGCGCGGCCCTCGTCGGGTGGCAGCGACGCGATCCGGTGCGCGGCCTCGCGCAGATCGGCCTCCGAGATCTCCTCGACACGACCGCCCCGCAACAAGACCAGTGCGGCGGTCATCGTCGCGGCGCTGTGATGCCGGGAGGTCATCGGAACCTCGTCGAGAACGTCCACGGCGGCGCGGATCTCGTCGCGCGCGGTGAGTTGGCGTGCAAGCCCGAAGGCGGCGCTGACGACGGCGTGATCGGTGCGCCACACCACCCGATAGGACTCCTCGCAGAAACGTCGCCACGCGGCCGGATCGTCGCTCTCCCAATGCTGGAGCGTCAGTTCGGCGGTGGCCCCGAGCGCGATCTTCGGGGCGATCTCGCCCGGGAGTGCCTGCAGCACCTCGTCGAACCGCGAGAACGCTGCTTCGTAGTCGTCCTGCAGCAGTTCGGCGATGCCGGCGTACCAGTCCACCCGCCAGTCGTTGCCGAATTCGCGTTCGAGGCGGGTGAGGATCTCGACGGCACTGTCGATCTGCCCGAGGTCGAGATGCGCGCGGACTTCGGCCAATGTGATCTCCCTGGAGAACGACACGTCGGACGCTCCCACGACCCGCCCGACACCGTTCTCGCGCGCGTGCCGGAGGGAGTCGAGGGTCTGCTGCGGTTCGCTGTGCACCGCGGCGGCGAGGAGTGCAGCACTCGGATCGTTCGGATCGAGCAGGGGGACGGGCAACGCGGCCGCGACATCCTGTCCCTGCAGTTTGGCGTCGCGTTCGATTCCGTCGGCGTACACATCGGTGGGTACGAGCGCCTCGTCGGTACCGAAGGTGGTCCGGGGCGGGCTGAATACACCGGACAGGCCGGGGTGTTCGGTGCCGAGCTTCTTCGACAGGATCTCGCGCAGCACGCCCGTGAGCTGTCCCCGCAGTTCGTCGGCCGACGAGAAACGCTGCTGGGGGTCGGGATTCGTGGCCCGCAGCAGCAGTCGGTGGAAGGAGTCGAACTCGGCGAGCAGGGGCGCCTGCTCGGGAGTGGGGAGACCGTCGCGGTAACGTCCTTTGTCCGAGGGCATCTCGAGGGTGAGCACCGCGAGGGTGCGTCCGACCGTGTAGATGTCGCTCGCCACCGTCGGCCCGGTCCGGACGATCTCCGGTGCCTGATATCCCGGCGTCCCGTACAGATAGCCGTATCCCTCGATCGCGGAGACCGCGCCGAGGTCGATGAGTTCGATCTGCTCGTCGGTGACCATGATGTTCTCGGGTTTGAGGTCGTTGTAGACCAGCCCGATGTCGTGCAGATACTGCAGTGCCGGAAGCACTTCGAGCATGTATGCGATGGCCTGCTCGACGGGGATGCGGTTCGGTGGAGGATAGTTGTCGAGCACGGTACGCAGGGTGTGACCACCCAGGTACTCCATGACGATGTATCCCATCGGGGTGCCGTCCGGCGAGGGATGCTCGACGAAGTTGTAGATCTGCACGATGCTCGGATGGCTGACCTCGGCCAGGAACTGACGTTCGGCCACCGCGACCGCCTGGGCTTCGGCGTCGCCGCCCTGCAGCAGGCCCTTGAGGACCACCCAGCGGTCGCTCACGTTGCGGTCGATCGCCAGGTAGATCCACCCCAGTCCGCCGTGCGCGAGGCAGCCCTGGACCTCGTACTGCCCTGCGACGAGATCGCCGTGGTGCAGGGCCGGCGTGAACTCGAAATGGGTGCCGCACTTCGGGCAGTCACCCTCGGTGGGCCCCGGACCCGAAGGGGTACTGCGGCCCACCGGCTGTCCGCACTTCGAGCAGAACCGTTTGCCCTCGGACACGTGGGGGTCGCGGAGCACTGCTTCGAGGGGGTCCTTCGCGGTGGGGACCGGTACGTCGACGAGGCCGGCGATGCGACGACGCTGGGTTCCGCGCGGGCGCACGCGACGGCTCGACGAGCGTTGCGAGGACGAACCGGACCAGATCGAGGACCGCTGAGTGGAGTCGGACCGCGTCACGGGGGCGGGGCTGCGTTCGGCTGCGGGACCGCGTTCGGTGGCGGGGCCGATATCCCCGGTCGCCGGTGCGGTGGCCGGTCCGGAGTCCGCAGCCCGTTCGGTGGCGGGCCCGGAATCGGCCGACGGGGTGCCGGCCGGTTCGGGTTCGTCGGACATGGCCGTCACTCCCGGTAGTTCGGTGTCGGGGGTGGCGGTGTCGGACCGAGCACCCGCAGGTACTTCTCGTACAGCGCCGTCCACGTACCGTCGGAACGGATCCGCTCGAGGGTCGCGTTGACGAACCGTACGAGATCGTCGCTCCCCAGCCGGATCCCGATACCGTACGGCTCGGATCCCAGGGAGGGACCGACGAGTTCGAGATAGGGGTCCTGCGAGGCGAGGCCGGCGAGGATGGTGTCGTCGGTGCTCACGGCGTCGACCTGCTGTTGCTGGAGGACGACGAGGCAGTCCGCCCACGACGGCACGGTGAGGATCGACGCCGACGGCTGCACCTCCCGCATCCGGAGCAGCGAGGTGGTGCCGTCCACGATGCACACGCGCCGCCCGGCGAGATCGGCGGCGGTGCGGATGTCGGAACCCTTGACGACGAGTACTCGTTGTTCCGCGCGGAAGTACTCCGTCGAGAAATCCACCTTCTCGCGTCGGGCACACGTGATGCTCATCGTCTTCGCGACGATGTCGACGGTCGAATCCTGCAGCGCCTTCTCGCGTTCTGCCGAGCTCAGGATGCGGTAGTCGACGAGGTCGGGGTCGCCCAGGAGGTCGCGGGCGATCTCGCGGGCGATGTCGACGTCGAAGCCAGTGATCCGTCCCGTCGCGGGATCGCGGTAGCTCATGAGATTGCTGCCCGTGTCGAGTCCGACGACCAGTCGGCCGCGCGCCCGGACCCGATCGATCGCAGGTCCGGTCGCGCCCGGATCAGGTGGCAGGGATGCGGTGGGATCACCGCAGTCGGGAGCGGGCGGCGTGGCCACCGAGGACTCGAGCAGCCGCGCGTTCTCGGGAAGCGGGACGGACGTCGTCGACCCCTGGAGACCGGGCGCGCGCGGTGGGGGCTCGGTCGCGCACCCGGCGGCGAGTGCGGCGACGACGCACAGGCCCGCGACGAGAACGCGCTGTCTCACTGGTACTCCTTCAACCGTGGCCGGAGACCGACCCACACTCCGACGAGCGCCACCGTCAGCAGGATCACCGACATCGGTGTGAGGCCGGCGAGGGTCCGCGACGCGCGGAACTCGTTGTCGCGCAGTTCGGTGCGGGTGCCGTCGATCGCTTCCGTCAAGGCTTCGTCGAGGGCGACGAACCGGGCGGTGGATTCGCCGGGACCCGCCCCGACCGCGAGGACCGAGGCAGCCGCGTAGTCACCGCGCGCGAGTGCGTCGACCATGCGTGCGTGCGAGTTGATCCAGGCTTCGTGCGCCGACCGGGCCGCCGTGACCGCGTCGGCGCCCGCCTCCAGGGCGGACTCGCGTCCGTACACGTCGAGGATGTCGCCGAGTCGCGACATGTTGGTCCCGAAGGTGTCGTCGTACGCGCCGGTGGTGTCGCGCCGGGCGATCAGCAGGGTTTCGGCGGTGCGCGACTGCTGGGCGAGGATCCGTCCCTCGGTGAGATCGGCGAGCGGTGCCGCGCCCCGCTCGATGGCGCGTTCGGTGGCGCTCGACGACGCCAGGCCGGCGACGAGCAGCCAGCCCAGCAGCGCCCCGGTCGCGCCGATCGCGACGATGAGCCCGGGATTCAAGGTGCGACGACTGCGGCGGCTCACCACGACATGCGCCGCGCACAGCGCGGCGACCGTGACGAGGAGCAGTCCGATGGCGAGCCAGGGCGGTCGTACCGCGTCGCGCTGGGTGTCCTCGACGGCAGCGACACCGCGCGTGTGCAGTTCCTGTGCGGCCGGGAGCAGTTCGGTCTGCATCAGATGCGAGGCCTCACCCAGATAGGCGGAACCGACCGGATGCCCGGTGCGATTGTTGGTGCGGGCCGTCTCGATCAGCCCGGTGTAGACGGGCAGCAAGCGCCCGATCTCGGTGAGGTTGTGCGCCGTCTCGCGGTCGGCGTCCGTCAGCCCCGTCGCAGCGATGACGAGATACTCCGCCGCCTCGTCGGTGGCCCTGATATAGCGACTCCGCACCGCCTCCGGTTCGAGCCCGCCCGAGATGAACCCCGTCACGGCGGCCGCGTCGGCCACCGAGAGCGCGCTGTAGAGATTCTGGGCCGCGCTCGCGAGCGGTTCGACGGACACGAGGAGACGGTCGTGGGTGGCCTGCCGGCCGGACACGGTGGTCGCGGACACCGCGGCCGAGGCCACGAGCAACACGGTGAGCACCGCCCCGAGTATCAGCAACCGGACCGGGGTCGATCGCAGCAGAGCGCGGAAGCGGTCGACACGGGCGTCCGGATCGTCCGTACCGGCAGTCTCGCGCACGTGGCTCCCGATGGGAGCGAAAGGAGGGGTGATCCGCACGTCCACCGGGCACTCCCTTCCTCGTGTCGAGCGGTCTGAGGGGAGCATATAAGCAGCCCGGCGGTATTGTTGCCGTCCACGGACGGCGGGATCCGGTACCGGACACAGGCCCGGGCGAGGCGGATCGGAGAGGCGGACGCTATGCGTGGAGACGGCGACGGCTGGGCGGCCGGCCCGGACGGCGGGAAGCGCTGGGGACGGCACGGCGCCGCAGGCCTGCTGCTGCGCGCTCCGCTGGCGGACGGTCGGCCCGCGGTACTCCTGCAGCATCGGGCGGCATGGTCGCACCAAGGTGGGACCTGGGCCCTTCCCGGTGGTGCCCGCGACTCGCACGAGAGCACCGTCGACGCAGCCGTGCGGGAAGCGCACGAAGAGGCGGGTATCGACGTCGAGGCGGTGACGGTGCGCGCCGAACGCGTCACCTCCGGTCTCGCCGGTGGGTGGACCTACACCACCGTCGTCGCCGATGCCGCCGAGACGCTCGTGACCAGCCTCAACCAGGAGAGCACCGAACTGCGCTGGGTGCCGGAACCGGACGTCGAGACGATGCCGCTGCACAGCGGCTTCGCCGAGGCATGGCCGTCGCTGCGCACCGCGCCGGTGCGCATGCTGCTCGACACGGCGAACGTGCTGGGGGCCGGTGGCCCCACCGGGTGGTGGCGCGACCGCCCCGGTGCGACCGCCGCCCTGCTCGCCGACCTCGCCGCGGCGCTGCCCCGCACCGTCGAGTTTCCCGACGGGTCGTTCGGCTGGGTGCCCCGCGTCGAGGCGGTCCTCGAAGGCCACGCCCGCGCCGCGACGATCGACGACGTCCGGATCCCGGTGCACACCGCGGACGGCAGCGGCGACGACGAACTGGCCCGGCTCGCCGCGACCGCGACGGCCGTGGTGGACCCGGGAGTGACGGTCGTGGTCACTGCGGATCGAGGTCTGCGCGCGCGGTTGCCCGAGGGCACGCTCGCGATGTCGCCCTCGGCCGTGCTGGGCTGGCTGTAGCGCCCTGCCGTACCGGTCGTCAGACCGGCAGAGCCGCTTTCAGTGCAGCCGCGGCGGCCCGCGGATCGTCTGCCTTCGTGATCGCCCGGACCACCGCGACCCGCGTGGCACCGGCGTCGAGCACCTCGGGGAGCCGTTCGAGGTCGATGCCGCCGATCGCGAACCACGGTCGTGCCGGCTGCGACTGCGCGACCTCGCGCGTCACCTCCAGCCCCGCTGCGGTCCGTCCCGGCTTGGTCGGTGTGTCCCACACCGGCCCGGATGCGAAGTAGTCGACGCCCTCCTCGATGTCGGCGAGCGCAGCCTGCGCGCGGCTCGACGTCGAGCGGCCGATGACGATCTCGTCGCCGAGGATCTGCCGCGCGTGCCGCACCGGCAGGTCGCCCTGACCGAGATGCAGGATGTCGGCGCCCGACGCGAGCGCGATGTCGGCGCGGTCGTTCACGGCCAGAAGCGCACCGTGGCGTGCACACGCCTCGCCGATGATCTCGAGGGCGGCGAGTTCCTCGCGTGCCTCGAGGCGTCCGAACTTCTTCTCGCCGGCCGAGTCCTTGTCGCGCAACTGGACGATGTCGACCCCACCGGCGAGGGCCTCCTCGACGAACCGTGCGAGGTCGCCGGTGTCCCGGCGAGCGTCGGTGCACAGATACAACCGGGCGGTCGCGAGGCGGCCGCGCGGGTCGGGATGGTTGCCGCGATAGGTGGTCACGACCAAGACGGTAGCCTCTAAGCAGAAAGTGACGACACGGGAGTCCCGAGGTTCGCGGGGCTGAGAGGGGGCCTGCCGGCCCCGACCGTTATGACCTGACCCGGATCATGCCGGCGCAGGGAGTGAGGTGGACCAATGGCAACTGTGGCCGTCGTGGGTGGCGGAGTGATCGGGCTGTCGATCGCATGGCGCGCGGCCCGCTCGGGGCACATCGTGACCGTGCACGACCCGAATCCCGGCAGTGGCGCCTCGTGGGTGGCCGGCGGGATGCTGGCCCCGCTGTCCGAGGGCTGGCCCGGTGAGGACCACGTGCTGTCCCTGGGTGCGGCCTCGCTCGACCGCTGGCCCGGATTCGCGGATGCACTGCGCGCGGAGACCGGCGTCGACGTGTTCACCGCCGAGGAGTCGCTGACCGTCGCGCTCGACGCGGCGGACGCGGCCGACTTGCGGACCGTCGCCGAATGGGTCGGGGAGCGGGGGCACGAGATGCGTCTGCTCTCCCGTGCGGAGATCCGGGAGTTCGAACCGTCGCTCGGGCCGAAGGTGCGTCTCGGACTGCTCGCGCCCACCGAGTCGTCGGTCGACAACCGTACGCTCGTCGACGCCCTGCGCGTCGCGGCCACCGCGGCCGGGGTGCGTTTCTCCGACGCCGCCGTCCACGATCTCGCCGACCTTCCCGACGATCAGGTGGTGCTCGCCGCCGGCTCGGCGTCGGCGCGACTGTGGCCGGGCCTTCCGGTCCGTCCGGTCAAGGGCGAGATCCTGCGCCTGCGGGTGCGGCCGGGCGCGACTCCGCCGCCGCAGCGCACCGTGCGCGCGAGTGTCCACGGACGCCCCGCCTATCTGGTGCCCCGCCACGACGGCCTCGTCGTGGGCGCCACACAGTACGAGGCGTCCGACACACAGGTCACGGTGGCCGGGGTGCGCGATCTGATCGCCGACGCCGAGAAGATCTTTCCTGCGCTCGGCGAGTACGAACTGTTCGAGGCGAGCGCGGGCCTGCGCCCGATGACCCCCGACAACCTGCCGCTGATCGGCCGGCTCTCCGATCGTGTCGTCGCCGCGACCGGCCACGGCCGCAACGGTGTGCTGCTCACGCCGCTCACCGTCGACGCGGTGCTCGCCGAACTCGGTGGGCGGTCGCTGGCCGACGCGCAGTACGCCTGTCCTGGACGAATTACGGAAGCGAGTATGGGATGACGAACGTGTCCGTGGGCATCACCGTCAACGGTGAGGACAAGTACTACGACGCGGCCCCGACCGTGTCACAACTGCTGAACGAGCTCGGTCTGCCCGAGAAGGGCATCGCGGTCGCCGTCGACGGTGTCGTGTGCCCGCGCGGCCGCTGGTCGGAGCCGGTCACACGCGGAGCGAGCATCGAGATCCTCACGGCGGTCCAGGGTGGCTGACACACACGATCCCGGCGCCGACCTGCCGCAGCTGACCATCGCCGGCCGCACCTTCGGGTCGCGGCTGATCACCGGCACCGGTGGCGCGGCGAACCTGGCCGTGCTCGAGGAGGCACTCGTCGCGTCGGGCACCGAACTGACCACCGTCGCGATGCGCCGTGTCGACGCGGCCTCCGGAACCGGTGTCCTCGACCTGCTGCGCCGCCTCGGCATCGAACCGCTGCCGAACACTGCCGGGTGCCGCGGCGCGAAGGAAGCCGTGCTGACCGCGCAGCTCGGGCGGGAGGCGCTGGAGACCGACTGGGTGAAACTCGAGGTCATCGCCGACGAACGGACGCTGCTGCCCGACGCCATCGAACTCGTCTCCGCGGCCGAACAACTCGTCGACGACGGCTTCGTCGTCCTGCCGTACACGACCGACGATCCCGTCCTCGCGCGGCGCCTCGAGGACGTCGGTTGTGCCGCGGTGATGCCGCTCGGCTCGCCGATCGGGACCGGCCTCGGTATCTCGAACCCGCACCACATCGAGATGATCGTCGAGGCTGCGGGTGTGCCGGTGATCCTCGACGCGGGAATCGGAACCGCCTCCGACGCGGCGCTCGCGATGGAACTCGGTTGCGACGCCGTGCTGCTCGCGACCGCCGTCACCCGCGCGAAGGATCCGGCGCTGATGGCGTCGGCGATGCGTCACGCCGTCGAAGCGGGATTCCGTGCCCGGCACGCCGGCCGGATCCCGAAACGCTTCTGGGCCCAGGCATCTTCGCCGATGGAGCCGTGACCGGTACGGGAAACCCCTGAGCACCTTGGTGTTCAGGGGTTTCCGATTATCGCGCGACGGGTTACCGATCGGTCTGTACGATCCCCGGGCATGACAGTTGCACACAGAATTCTCGCTGCCGCCGCTGCCGGGCTCATGGGCACTGTCGTCGCCGTCGCGGCGCCGGGTGTCGCGGGCGCCCAGGAACCGTGTCAGATGGGCTGGTCGAACACCGGACCGAGGTCGTGCGCGACGACGGAGTTGTCCACGCCACCCGTGCTGACATTGGGCGACGGCATCTGCGCCGGCATCGTGCGCGCCGGTGGAACCGCCTTCGACGGCCCGCTCTACGAGTACTCCTCGGCGCCGGGTGCCACCCACGGGATCGAACTGCGGATCACGCAGGGCTACTCGCTTCTCGGCGAGTGGACGCCGAGCATCCTGAACTGCGACGTCACCGTCGCTTTCGACTGGCACAACCTCGACACCGGTGCCCACGGTACGGAGACCCGCTTCGTGCCGGCCTTCCACACGAGCACCCGGCCGTTGTTCATGCACGTGTTCCCCGGGCCCGGCCGCGTCGCCCTGACGATGCGTACCGAGCGACCGAGCATCCCGGTCACCACCGAGGTCTTCGTCCCCTGACGCACCGCGTGCGGCTCCGGGGAGTGTGATCGGATGCGCTCGCCGGAGCCGCACGTAGGGTGGTGCGCATGATCGAAGTGACCGGCTTGACCAAGACCTTCGGGTCCACGACCGCGGTCGACGACCTGACGTTCACGGTCCGTCCCGGCATCGTCACCGGCTTCCTCGGCCCCAACGGCGCGGGGAAGTCCACCACGATGCGCATGATCCTGGGGCTGGACCGGCCGACCTCGGGAACCGCACTGATCGAAGGGAAGCCGTACAGCGAGCTGACACGGCCGCTCACTACCGTCGGGGCGTTGCTCGACGCGAAGTGGGTGCATCCCAACCGGTCGGCGCGGTCGCATCTCGCCTGGCTGGCCGCGTCGAACGGTCTGCCCGCCTCGCGTGTCGACGAGGTTCTGCGCCAGGTGGGACTGACGGAGGTCGCGGGCAAGCGTGCCGGTGGTTTCTCGCTCGGGATGTCGCAGCGCCTCGGTCTCGCCGCCGCGCTGCTCGGCAACCCGCGCGTGCTGCTGTTCGACGAACCGGTCAACGGCCTCGACCCCGAGGGCATCGTATGGATCCGGCGGTTCATGCAGGCGCTCGCCGCAGAAGGCCGCACGGTGCTCGTGTCCAGCCACCTTCTCTCCGAGATGGCGCAGACCGCCGAACATCTCATCGTCATCGGCCGCGGCCGGCTCATCGCCGACACCTCGGTGAAGGAGTTCGTCGACCGGGCGTCCGACTCGTTCGTGGTGGTGCGCAGCCCGCAGCTCGGCGAGCTGCGCACCGCGCTCGCCGAACGCGGGCACACCGTCCGGGAGGACGACGGCGCCCTGCACGTCTCGGGAGCTCCGGCGGCGGAGATCGGCGAACTCGCCGCGGCCCGGTCGATCGTGCTGCACGAACTCGCGGGACGACACGCGTCCCTCGAGGAAGCGTTCATGAAACTCACCGGTGGCGAGGTCGAATACCACGGATCCGGAGTCGACGACGTCATGAAGGGTGGACTGTGATGAGTACGGCGCTCGATACACTGCGGGCCGAACGGATCAAGCTCACGTCGGTGCAGTCGCCGCTGTGGTGCACCGTCGTCATCGTCGCCCTCGGGCTGGGGCTCGCCGCGATCCTCGGTTCGGTCTCCCGCGCATCGGTGGGGATGGACGACGAGATGGGGCAGTTCTATCCGACCGTGGATGTCGCGGTCAGCGGCGTCACCGGCTTCGGCGTGCTGGTACTCATGATCCTCGCGGCGCTGTCGGTCACGAGCGAGTACCGCTTCGGGGTCATCCGCACGACCTTCCAGGCCACCCCCAACCGCACTCTGCTCCTGACGATGAAGGCCCTGCTCATCGGGGTGTTGGGCGCGCTGCTGACGGTCGCGGTCTCGTTCGGGGCCTTCTACCTCGCGAAGGTGCTGGCCGGTCCCGACGCGGGACGTGATCTCGTCCTGAGCGGCGACACCGCGTGGCGCGCGGTCTACGGCACCGCGATCTATGCGTTCCTGTGCGTCTTCCTCGCGGTCGGCGTGGGCACCCTGCTGCGGCAGTCGGCGGGCACGATCGCACTGCTCATGCTGTGGCCGCTGCTCCTCGAGTCGTTGTTCGCGCTGTTCGGTTCCGTGGGCCGCGAGATCCAGCCGTTCCTGCCGTTCGCCAACGCGAACAACTTCCTGGGTATCGGTCAGGGAATCGAATTCCATTGGGGTCCATGGGGATCGCTCGTATACTTCGCGGCCTTCGCATTCCTGGTATTCGCGCTGTCGCTCGTGGTGGTCAACCGCCGCGACGCCTGATACTCCCGCACCGCCGCACTGCGCCGCACGGATTCCCCGTGCGGCGCAGTGCTTTTTTGTACGCTCGGACGATGGCGCGGGCGCGGGCGAGATACGGCATACGGGGAGCGGCTCTGCTCGCCGCCGGAGTACTCCTGACGGCGGGATGTTCGGAAGGGGAGGTGGAGGCGCCGCCCGTGGATCCGGCGGTACTCGCCGACGCCGTGCAACTCGACGCCGTCACGACGCACCTGACGGAGCTCGAACGCATCGCCGGCGAGAACGACGGCAACCGTGCGCTCGGTACCGCCGGTTACGACGCGAGCGTCGATTACGTCGCCGGAGCTCTGCGCGACGCCGGATTCGACGTGCAGACACCGGAGTTCGATTCGACGCTGTTCGCGGTCGAGAACGAGCAGCTCGTCGTCGACGGGGACCCGATGGGGGTGAGCGCACTCGGCATGTCGCCGTCGACGGGACCGGACGGACTCACCGCGCGCGTCGTGCGGATCGCCCCCGACGGCACCCCCGGGTGCGAACCCACCGATTACGACGGGGTCGACGCGACCGGCGCGGTGGTGATCGTCGATCGCGGCGTGTGCACCTTCGCCGTGAAGGAGCAGGTCGCCGCCGACCGGGGAGCGGCCGCACTGATCGTCGCCAACAACGAGGACGGCCCGCTCGACGCCGCCGGTCTCGGGGCGGAGTCGAACCCCCGTATCCCGGTCGGGGGTGTGGCCGGGGCCGACGCGGAGCGTCTCTCCGCCGCGACCACCGTGACGATGACGCTCGAGACCCGCACCGAGGATCAGAAGTCACGCAATGTGATCGCCCAGACCCGCACCGGCTCGACCGACGACGTGATCGTCGTCGGCGCGCACCTCGACAGTGTGCCCGAAGGGCCGGGGATCAACGACAACGGCACCGGCGTCGCCGCCGTCCTCGAAACCGCGCTGCAACTCGGCAGCGAACCGGGAGTGACCAACGCCGTGCGGTTCGCGTTCTGGGGCGCCGAGGAGGTCGGGCTGGTGGGCTCCACCAGGTACGTCGAGTCGCTGTCCGAGGAGGAGCGACTCGACATCGCGCTGTACCTGAACTTCGACATGCTCGGCTCACCCAACGCCGGGTATCTGGTGTTCGACGGCGACGACTCCGATGCCGTCGGCGAGGGACCCGGGCCGGAGGGCTCGGCGGGGATCGAACGGACCTTCGCGCAGTTCTTCGACGAACGCGGAATCGACGTCGGAGGAACGGATTTCGACGGTCGTTCCGATTACGGTCCGTTCGTCGCCTCCGGTATCCCCGCGGGCGGGGTGTTCACCGGTGCCGACGACGTCAAGACCCCCGAGCAGGCCGAGCTGTGGGGTGGCACCGCCGACCAGCCCTTCGACCCGAACTATCACACTCCCGAGGACACCCTGGCCGGCATCGACCGCGACGCGTTCGCGGCAGCGGCCGCCGCAGTCGCCTACGGCACGGCCGTCTACGCGAACTCGGTCGACGGACCCGACGGGGTCCCCACCGGCGACCGGCGAGCACAGGTACGCGCCGAGTTCACCGAGTGAGGGAGGGCGTCGTCAGCGCTCGTGCAGGCGCCACAAGGGGTTGACCGGTCCGTGGCCGTGCCCGAGGTCGTAGGCCCACTCGAGGCACTTCGTGATCCATTCCTTCGCGAACTCGACGGCTTCGGGCACCGACCGGCCGTGGGCGAGGGCCGAGGTGATCGCGGCCGCGAGCGTATCGCCGCCGCCGTGATCGTTGCCGGTGTCGATGCGAGGCGTGCTGAACTCGAGGAAACGGTCGCCGTCGAACAGCAGATCGGTGCTCATCGCCGAGCTGCGCAGATGGCCGCCCTTGACGATCACCCACCGGGCGCCGAGCGCGTGCAGGGCTTCGGCGGCGCGGCGGGCCGATGCGTCGTCGACGACGTCGATGCTGGTGATCAGCCGTACCTCGTCGAGGTTGGGGGTGACGACGGTGGCGAGGGGGACGAGCACACCGCGGATCGCGTCGAGCGCATCGGCGTGCAGCAGTGGATCGCCGTGCATGGACGCGCACACCGGGTCGACGACGAGCGGCACCGCCTGGTCGCGGCCGATGCCCACCTCGCAGCACACCTGGGCGACGGCCTCGATGATCTGCGTGGAGGCGAGCATGCCCGTCTTCGCCGCGGACACGCCGATGTCCTCGACCACGCAGCGCACCTGATCGGCGACGATCTCGGCGGGAATCTCGTGGAACCCGCGGACCCCGACCGAGTTCTGGACCGTGACGGCCGCGACCGCGACGCATGCGTGCACACCGCACATCGCCATCGTGCGCGAATCGGCCTGGATGCCGGCTCCACCTCCGGAGTCGGTGCCGGCGATGGTGAGGGCTCGAACCGGGGTCTCGCCTCGGGGCGACAAGGGCAGAAGTTCCACGCAGACACCCTACCGAGGGTGTGTTCGATCACGGCCGGGCGGCGCTGAGGCGGGCTCCCGTTGCGAAACACGACAGCGTTACCGGCGGTTCACCCCTCAGTGTTCTATAGTGGCACAGGTCACAGTTCGATTACGCAAGACGCTTTTGGAGGCGCTCATGAACACGAGTTCGCCGGACCTCGACGTGGTGGACAATGCCGACCAGAACCGGTTCGAACTGCGCCTCAACGGTGACCTCGTCGGCATCCTGGGGTACTACGACTTCGAACGCGCTCCGGCACCGAACCCGCCGGTCGTCGACTTCATGCACACCGTGATCGTCGAAGACTTCGGTCATCGTGGTCTCGCGGCCGTCCTCGTCGGCGGGTCGCTCGATCTCGCGCGCCGGCGAGGTTGGCGGGTGCGGCCGGTGTGCACCTATGTGCAGCGGTTCCTCGCCTCGCACGAGAACTACCGCGACGTCGTCGTGCCCCTCGAGCCGCATCGCAAGGAACCGCAGCGTAACGATCGGCAGCGTAAGGTGCCCGCCCGCAAGGCCTGATCAGACCTCGAGGTCGACGATCACCGGGGCGTGGTCGCTCGCGCCCTTGCCCTTGCGCTCGTTGCGGTCGATCTCGGCGCCGGTCACGCGCGCCGTGAAGGCCGGCGACCCGAGGACGAAATCGATCCGCATGCCCTGCTTCTTGGGGAATCGCAGCTGGGTGTAATCCCAGTAGGTGTACACCCCGGGGCCGGGGGCGTACGGACGGACCACATCGGTGTAGCCGACCTCGGCGAACGCGTGGAAGGCGTCGCGCTCGGGCTGCGAGGTGTGCGTCTTGCCCTCGAAGAAGGCCGGATCCCACACGTCGTCGTCGGTGGGGGCGACGTTCCAGTCGCCGACCAGGGCGATGGGCTGCTCGGGAGCCGCAGTTGCCCAGCCGTGGGCGTCGGCGCGCAGCTTGGCGAGCCAGTCGAGCTTGTAGGTGTAGTGCGGGTCGTGCAGGTCGCGGCCGTTGGGGACGTACAGGCTCCACACGCGCACACCCGCGCACGTCGCGCCGATCGCCCGCGCCTCGAGTGCGGGTTCGGCCTCCGGGTCCTTGGAGAAACCGGGCTGGTCGTCGAATCCGATCTGCACGTCGTCGAGGCCCACCCGCGAGGCGATGGCCACACCGTTCCACTGGCTCAGCCCGACGTGCGCCACCCGGTAGCCGAGTTCCTCGAAACGCTCGTGGGGGAACTGCTCGTCCTTGCACTTGGTTTCCTGCATCGCGAGCACATCCGTGCCGGTTCGCTGCAGCCAGTCGAGGATGCGGTCGGTACGGGCACGGACGGAGTTCACATTCCAGGTAGCAAGGCGCACACGCCCACTGTAGGTGACCTATCCGACGGGTTCGGAGGCATACCGGTAGCGGTGGTGGTCGACGAAGCCGAGTTCGCGGTACAGGGCGCGGGCCGCTGTGTTCGACTCCTCGACCTGCAGGTATGCGTGGGTCGCGCCCTGCTCGCGGGCCCAGTGCAGGACGGCGCCGCACACGAGCGTGCCGAGTCCGCGGCGCCGGTGCTCGGGTGCGACCTCCACGGCCGACAGGCCCACCCAGCGGCGTCCGTCCGGGGCGTCGGTGACCGCCGCGCGGCAGATCGCCAGGGGCGGCTGCCCGGGCGCCCCGATACGGCCGAACCCGAGGATGCCCGCGGCCACCGCGCCGAGCACGTCCTGCGCGACCGCCGGATCGTCACCGGTCCGGTGGAGCGACATCCAGTCGGCATCCGGCCGGTCGGTGATGGTGACCGGGGTGGGCTCTGGGGGCAGCGGCACGTTCGCGAGGTCGGCTCCCATCACGAGCACCGGCTCCGAGGTCGGCCAGCCCTCGGGGATCCGGCCGAGCCGATCGGGCACCGACAGCCGCAGCGGCAGTCCGCGTGCCGCGAACCATCCGCGCAGCCGGGCCCGCACGGCCGGATCGGCGGGATCGGCCACGGTCCCGCGTTCACCCAGCGGCGTCGCCGAGTTGGCGCGCCGGGTGAAGCCGTGCCCGGCCCGCACGAGCCACCCGTCCACCCAATCCGACTCCAGACCGGGCCACCCCGCCGCGGCGGCGTGTTCGAGCGCACGGATCTCCGAGACGCGGATGGGCCGCGCCGCGATCGGTTTGAGAGCGACGACCGAGGCGGGGGACACCTGGACGACACGACCGTCGGCGCTGCGCACCGCGACCACCGGCTCGACGGAGACGAGTTCGCCGATGACGTCGGTCATCGGGTGGCTGTAGCCGGCGGGCAGGCGGTACCGCAGCACCACCCGGGTGCCGAGGGGTACGGGTGCGGCCGGACGGTCGGTCGTCATCGACGGTTCGCCGGTCGTCTCGTCAGTCGTCCTCGTCGTGGCCGAACGGGTCCTCCACCGAACCCGGCAGCCAGGTCAGGCCCGGAACACCCCATCCGGCCCGCTTGATGGTCTTCTTCGCGGCGCGGGCGTTGCGCCCGATCAGCACGTCGACGTACAGGAAACCGTCGAGATGCCCGACCTCGTGCTGCAGCATGCGGGCGAAGAAACCGTGGCCCTCGATCTCGACGGGCTCCCCGTTCTCGTCGGTGCCGGTGACCTTCGCCCAGTCGGCGCGTCCGGTGGGGAAGTTCTCGCCGGGCACGGACAGGCAGCCCTCGAGATCGTCCTCGGGGTCGGGCATGGTCTCGGGGATCTCGGAGGTCTCGAGGACCGGGTTGACGACGACGCCGCGTCGCCGGACGACCGAGCCGGACCCGTCGCGGTCGGGGCAGTCGTAGACGAACAGTCGCTTGCCGACGCCGACCTGGTTGGCGGCGAGTCCGACGCCGTTGGCCGCGTCCATCGTCTCGAACATGTCGGCGATCAGCTCGGCGAGTTCGGCGGGTGACTCGGTCACCGGCCGGGTGGGATTGTGCAGGACGGGGTCGCCGACGATGACGATCGGAAGAATGGCCATGGTGACACAGGATAATGGGACGGACTCGCGGCGTTCTCGGACCGGTACGTGTCCCTACCCCGTGGTTGAATGACTTCCGCCGAGACGCAAGGACTCTTCGTCACGGTGTGATCCAGTCAGTCGAGGAGGGAAATGGACGGCGCAGCAGCGCACGGCAACGACCGGTCCGATCTCGTGTCCCCGCAGGGCGACGGCGCACTCGCGCAGGAGCCCACCGGCGACGAGGCGAACGGCCTGAGCCGTCGCGATCTCGACATCCTGGCGTTCGAACGGCAGTGGTGGAAGTACGCGGGTGCCAAGGAGGACGCCATCAAGGAACTCTTCGGTCTCTCCGCCACCCGCTACTACCAGGTGCTCAATGCCCTGGTGGATCGTCCCGAGGCGCTCGCCGCCGATCCCATGCTGGTCAAGCGGCTGCGGCGGTTGCGTGCGAGCCGTCAGAAGGCCCGCGCGGCCCGCCGTCTCGGTTTCGACACCCGTTAGTCCGGGCACCTCGTAGGAGGACACGGCGAAGTCGACACGCACGGCCGGTCGGCAGCGCTGTGTGTGCTCGGGCAACTATGGTCGAGGTCGTGAGCAGAACCCCCGAGATCCCCAGCCGCGCGCCCACACCCTCGGGACCGCCTCTGCGTGCGTTCGCGATGGTCCTGATCGCCCTGGGCATCCTGTTCGCCGGTCTGGGTTTCGCCTCCCTGGGTAATTCGGACGACGAGCCTGCTCCCACGGCCGCACCCACGACCACTGCCGCACCGGCCGCGCCCTCTCCGCGCTCGGCCGCGGTGCCCTCCGCGCCTGCTGCCGGGAACGGGGCTACGTCCGCCCCGGCGCCGGCCGGCGCGAGCACCTCCGCTGCCGTGTCCTCGGTTCCCTCCCTGCCCGCGGCGAGTGGAACCTCGCTCGCCGCCGGCACGTCTCCGGCCGCGACGGCTCCGATACGCGTGTTCAACAACTCGGAGGTCGCGGGCCTCGCCGCGCAGACCGCGGCCTACCTCGAGGACGAGGGATACACCATCAGTGAAACGGGCAACTACAGCGAGGGCCTGCTCCCGCAGACCTCGGTGTTCTACGGGTCGTCTCCCGGAGAGCAGCAGACCGCGACAGCCGTCGCCGAGTCGCTCGGTGTGACCGCGCAACCGCGCTTCGAGGGCATCCGCGACGCCGCCCCCGGAGTGATCGTCATCGTCACTTCGCGTTAGCGCCGGAACCGTGTCGGTCCGCCACCGGGTGGGCGCCGGAGACGCCCGGTTATGATCGGGTGACTTTTCGGCACTTCGAAGGAGCGGTTTGATGGTCTCCAGTTCCACCCGTCGCATGTCCTGGCGTGCTCTGGCCCCGATCGTCGCGATCGCCGCGGTGGGCCTGACTGCGTGCTCGAACAGCGAGGAGGCGAGCACCGAGCCGGGGACGACTCCGCCGGTGTGGACGGGATCCGCCGCGCCCGCTTCCGAGGCCCACGGCGACGACCAGGGCACCGAGGGCGGAAGCGAGTCGCCGGCCGGTGGTGCTGCTGCAGCTTCCGCCGCTGCGCTCACCGCCGAGCTGACCACGGTCGACGGTGCCTCGGCCGGCACCGTGTCGTTCGCCGAGAACGGCGGCGACGTCGAGGTGACCATCGAGGTCGAGGGTCTCGAGCCCGGCTACCACGGTGTCCACATCCACGAGTTCGGCCGGTGCGAGCCCCAGTCCACCGCGCCGAACGGCGGCGAGCCCGGCGCCTTCCTGTCGGCCGGTGCCCACCTGCAGGCCGGTGGCAACACCTCCGTCCCGGAGAGCGGCGACCTGGTCTCGCTCGTCGTCCACGAGGACGGTACCGCCACCGCCACCGTCACCACCTCGGCCTTCGGCCTCGAGGACCTCGAAGGTGAGGACGGCGCCTCTGTGGTCGTGCACCAGGACAACCTCGGCGCCCGCCTCGCATGCGGCGTCATCGGGTGAGCAGGGGCCGAATCCCCTGAAGCTCGGTACCCGGGTAATTCCTGACACAGGGCCCCGCGACGGACATCCGTCGGCGGGGCCCTGTGGTTGGATCGAGACGTGGCAGTCGCGTTTCCGGGATCACCTCGTCCCACGATCGGCGTGGAATGGGAGATCGCTCTGGTGGACAAGACCACCCGCGATCTCTCGAACAGCGCGGCGGTCGTCTTCGACAGGGTGGAGGAGATCGCCGGGGAGACCCCGCGGCTGACCAAGGAGTTCCTGCGCAACACCGTCGAACTCGTCACCGGTGTACACGACACCGTCGCCGAGGCCGTCGACGATCTGTCCGAGTCGCTGTCGTTGCTGCGCCGCGCCGCCGATCCGCTCGGAGTGGACCTGATGTGTGCCGGCACCCATCCGTTCGCGCAGTGGACCGACCAGACCGTCACACCCTCCCCGGACTACGAGGAGATGATCAACCGCACCCGCTGGTGGGGACGGCAGATGCTCATCTGGGGAGTGCACGTCCACGTGGGAGTCTCCTCCGCGGAGAAGATCATCCCGATCCTCAATGCCATGCTCGTGAAATATCCCCACATGCTCGCGTTGTCGGCCTCGTCGCCGATCTGGGCGGGCTACGACACCGGCTACGCGAGCAACCGTGCGCTGATGTTCCAGCAGTTGCCGACTGCCGGCCTGCCCTATCACTTCGCCGACTGGCCGCAGTACGCGGAATTCATCGCCGACCAGCTCGAGTCCGGTGTCATCAGCCATCCCGGAGGCATGCACTGGGACATCAGGCCCGCGCCGAAATGGGGCACCCTCGAGGTCCGGGTCTTCGACGGCATCACCAACCGCGCCGAACTGGCCGCCCTCGTCGCGTTCGTGCATTCACTCGTCGTCTACTTCGACGAACGTCTCGAGCGGGGTGAGGAACTTCCTGTGCTGCAACCGTGGCACGTCAAGGAGAACAAGTGGCGTGCGGCGCGGTACGGACTCGATGCCGAGGTCATCCTCGACCCGGTGTGTACCGAACGGCTCGTCACCGACGACCTGAACGATCTGCTCGAGCAGATCATGCCCACCGCGGTACGGCTCGGATGCGCCGACGAACTCGCGCGGGTCGCGGACATCCCGGTGCGGGGAGCGTCCTACCAGCGTCAGCGGCGGATCGCGGAGCAGACGGACGGCGATCTCGTCGCGGTGGTGGACTCGCTCGTGGAGGAACTCGAGCAGTGATCGGTCGAGAACCGGCCGATCACCGTCAGCCTCCGCCGGGAGCGTCCTCGTCGAGCAGGCCGTCGCGACCGAGCTGCTCCCGGTAGGCGACGCGACCGACGCGGTGCGCGATCACCGGTGCCGTGAGGACCATGAACATGCCCGCCAGCGCCATCATCCAGATGTCGACGGAACTGCGCAGGATGATCATCGCGCCACCCAGCACGAACAACAGACCCACCACCTGCGGCTTGGTGGCCGGATGCATGCGCGACAGGGTGTCGCGGAAACGGACCACGCCGATCGCGGCGGTCAGCGAGATCACCGTGCCGAGGATGATCAGGATGTGGGCGAAGGTGTCGAGGACGGTTGTCATTGTTCGTCACGCACCCGGAATCGAGCCACGGACACCGAACCGATGAAGCCGACCAGCGACAGCGCCACCGTCGCCGGCAGCACCGTGGTGTCGCGCGTGTACACCGCCCAGATCGCGATCCCGCAGATCCCCAGCGCGAGCAGCGCATCGAGGCCGACGAGCCGGTCGAGAGAGTTGGGACCTGCGATGACTCGGTAGGTGATCAGAAGCGCGGAGACGAACAACAGCGCCCCGGCGATCACGAGTGCCACGGTCATGTCAGCTCCTCCGTTCCGCTGCGCCAGGGGCTGGCCTGCCACTCCGACTCGCGTTCGAAAGTCCGGATGAGCAGGTGTTCGATCAACCGGGCGGAACGGTAGAAGTCGGTCACGGCCTTGTCGGTACTCACGTCGAGGACGTGCACGTACATGATCCGCCGTAACTGGTCGATCTCGAGCACCATGGTGCCCGGGATGTTGTTCATGATGTCCGTCCACAAGGTCAGCACGAGGTCGGACTTGATGATGAGCCGGCAGCGCAGCACACCGGTGACCGGCGGCGGTGCCGGCCGGATCGCGAGCCAGGCCACGTTGATCGTCGAGCGGATCGTCTCCACGAAGATCACCGCACCGAGGCGCAGGGCGGCCCCCACGTGCACGCGACCTTCGACGGGCACGCGCGGCAGCGGCAGCACGAACATCACGACGAGCGAGACGACCATGCCACCGAGGATGTTGGCGATGCTGAAGGTGCCCCACAGCAGCACCCAGACCAGGGTCGTCCATCCCAGAACGAACAGCCGCAGGACATTGGCGCGTTTCATCATTCCTGCTCACCCCCCAGTACGGCCTGGATGTACACCGAGCGGTCGCGCAGGTTCTCGGCGGCACGGTTGCTGATGTCGAGCAGCGGACCGGCGAAGACCGTCAACGACACGCCGATCACGACGAGCCCGATCGTGGGGACGAGCATCGCGGCCGGCATCCGACCGACGTCGGGGCGGTCCTCGAAGGAGATGTCCGTGGTGGATTCGTCGATCAGGGCCGACGGACCGATGTCGGCGAGGTCGCCCTCGGGTGCGTCGGCGCGAGCCCGCCAGAATGCCTTCGTCCAGATCCGGGCGACGACGTACAGCGTCAGCAGGCTGGTCAGCACACCGCCACCCACGAGGATCCAGGCGAGGACGGATCCGTTCTGCGCGCCGGCCTGCAACAGGGCCACTTTCCCGATGAATCCGGAGAACGGCGGGATACCGCCCAGGTTGAGCGCCGGGATGAGGAACAGGACCGCCAGCAGCGGACTCATGACCGCGAGACTGCCCAGGCGACGCAGGGACGCCGATCCGGCCTGGCGTTCGATGAGACCCACCACGAGGAACAGTGTGGTCTGCACGAGGATGTGGTGCCCCACATAGAAGACGGCTCCCGCGAGGCCGGTCTGCGACGACAGGGCGACACCGAAGACCATGTACCCGATATGGCTGACGAGAGTGAAGGACAGCAGACGCTTGGTGTCGTTCTGCGCGATCGCACCGAGAATGCCGACGATCATCGTGAGCAGCCCGGCGACGAGCAGGACGTCGTCGAGTTCGCCCCCCGGGAACAGCAGAGTGTGCGCCCGGATGATCGCGTAGACACCGACCTTCGTCAGCAGCCCGGCGAAGACCGCCGTGACCGGGGCCGGGGCGGTGGGATAGGAGTCGGGCAGCCACGACGACAGCGGGAACACCGCGGCCTTGATGCCGAAGGCCACGAGCAGCACGCCGAAGATCGCCGCCCGGGTGCCCGGTGTGATCTCGTCCATCCGCAGCGCCATCTGGGCGAGGTTCAGGGTGCCCGTGGCGGCGTAGGCGAAGGCGATGCCCAGCAGGAAGATCAGCGAGGACACCATCGAGACCATGACGTACGAGACGCCGGCGCGTACGCGGTCGGCGCTCGCACCCAGGGTCAGCAGGACGAACGATGCGGCGAGCAGCACTTCGAAGCCGACGAAGAGGTTGAACAGGTCACCGGCGAGGAAGGCGATGTTGACGCCCGCGGTGAGCGCCAGATAGGTCGGCAGGAAGATCGAGACGGGCTGTTGCTCGTTGCCGTCGTGGATACCCTGACCGACGGCGAACAGCATCACCGCCAGCAGCACGATCGCCGAGACGACCAGCATCAACGCGGACAGACGGTCGACGACCAGCGAGATGCCGATCGGCGCTTCCCACCCGCCGATCTGGAGTACGGCGATGCCGTCGGCGTCGGCGTAGTACAGCAGGGCCGCACACACCACGAGGGAGGCGACCAGCGCGACGACGGTGATCCACCGCTGGGCGCGGGGACGCCGGCCGACGATCAGTGTGGCAGCCGCGGCCAGCAGCGGGACGAGCACGGGAAGGGGAACGAGGTTCGCGACACCGAGGTTCATCGGCGTTCCCCCTTTCCGGTGCTCTCGTGGTTCCGGTCCGTCTCGTCGCGGTTCCGGGCGTAGGCCGAGTCGGTGGGATCGTCGAAATCCCCGTCGTGCAGATCCTCGTACGCCTCGAGATCCTCGATGTTCTTGAGCTGGTCGAGCGGGATGGGATTGCCCTCGGCGTCGAACGCGTCACCGCCCTTGCTCGGGATGCCGGTGAGGGGGTCGTCGGATCGGTCGCGCGAGGGCAGGTCGGCGATGCTGCGTCGCTTCGACACGAGGGTGTCCTCGGGGTCGTTCTCGATCTCGTCACGTGCCCGGAAGGTGTAGGAGCGGTAGGTCAGTGCCAGGACGAAGGCTGCGATACCCATCGTGATCACGATCGCGGTGAGGATCATCGCCTGGGCGAGGGGATCGGCCATGCCCTCGTTCAGGTTGCTCTCGACGCCGACGATCGGGGCATGGCCCGCGGGACCGCCGAGGGTGAGCAACAGCAGGTTGATGCCGTTGCCGGCCAGCAACAGGCCCAGCAGCATCTTGATGATGCTGCGTTCGAGCAGCAGGTACACACCGGACGCGACGAGTACACCGACGACGGCGAGGAGCGTGATGTTCGCGGTCATCGGCTCTCACCCACGGTCTCGGCGTCGAGGCGCGCACCGAGGCTGCGCAACACGTCCAGGATCAGGCCGACCACGATGAGATACACCCCCAGGTCGAAGAACAACGCGGTCACGAGTTTGATGTCACCGAGCACCGGCAGGGTCAACTCGACCGTGGCGGACGACAGCGCCGGGGCGCCGAGGAACATCGATACCAGTGCCGTTCCGGCGGCGAAGGTGAGTCCGAGGCCGAGGATCTTGCCGGCGTCGATGGGAACCGCCTCTCCGAGCTCGTAGCGTCCGCCGGCCAGGTACCTCAGGACGAGCGCGAGACCGGCGACGAGACCGCCCGCGAAGCCGCCACCGGGAGCGTTGTGCCCGGAGAAGAAGAAGTACACCGACAGAATCATCAGGGTGGGGAAGACCAGCCGGGTGGTGACCTCGAGGACCAGCGAGCGGTAGCGCGGATCGATGAGATCGCCGCCGAGCAGCCAGGTCGTCTCGTTGCTGGCGGAAACCGCGTCGAGCTGCGCTGCGGGAGCATCCGCCACACGCGGGGCGGTGCCGAAGCGGCGGGTGCGGAACACCAGGCTGGCCACGCCGGTCGCGGCGACCAGCAGCACCGAGATCTCGCCCAGGGTGTCCCAGGCGCGGATGTCGACGAGCAGGACGTTGACGACGTTCTTGCCGTCGCCACCGTAGTAGGCGGCATCGGGCAGCAGCAGCGAGATCGGATCGGTGGTGCGTGCCGCGACCGCGTAGGCGCCGATGCCGACGACTACCGCACCGACCGCGATGCCGAGCAGGGCGCGGGCGAACTTGCTGCCCATCACCGCAGCCGGGTCGGTCTCGGCGGGCAGCTTGCGCAGGACCAGCACGAACATCACGAGGGTGACGGTCTCGACGAGGAACTGGGTGAGCGCGAGGTCGGGGGCGCCCTGGAGCGCGAACAGCACCCCGAGCCCGTAGCCGGTCACGCCGACGACCAGCAGGGCGGCGAGGCGGTTGCGCAGTATCGTCGTCGTGATCGCGGCGACGATCATGAGCAGTCCCACGGCGAGCTGCCAGACCGAGTCCCATGCGCGTGTCGCGGGCATCACGCTCGTTCCGAAGAAGAACATCAGCACGGTCGGGAGTGCCACCAGGGTGACGAGGATCGTCGCCTGGGTCAGCGGCAGCGAACCGCGCTGCAGGAAGGCGGTCAGGCGCAGGGACAGGGTGTCCATGCCCTGCAGGGTCGCGTCGTACATCCGGTCGGCGTTGCCGAGCGGGGGATGCTCGAAGCGCAGGCGCGCGATGGTGCGGTGCGCGAGGAACAGCGCCGTGCCACCCGCGATCACCACGACGGTCAGGCCGAGCGGCAGAGTGAATCCGTGCCACAACGCAAGGTGGTACGGCTTCGCGAGGTCGGTGGGCAGTTCGTCGGCGTAGGGGGCGATCAGGTGATCGATCCACGAGCTCGCGAAGCCCGCGGCGAGACCGGCGAACGCGAGGACGCTCGGCGCGGTGAGCAGCAGCGGTCCGGGGGCGTGCAGGTTCTGCACCGAGGGGCTCGGCCGTTTGAGCTGCTTGCGGCCGAAGGCGCCCCAGATGAACCGGATGCTGTACGCGAGGGTGAGGATCGAACCCACCACGATGCCCGCGGTCATGGCGATCCGTGCCCAGTCGGGCAGCACCTCGGCCACCAGAGCCGACTCCAGCGCGGCTTCCTTCGCCACGAAACCGATGAACGGCGGTAGTCCGGCCATGCTCGCCGCCGCGAGTATCGCGATCACCATCAGATAAGGGGCAGCGGAACCGAGATGCGCGAGTTTGCGAATGTCGCGAGTGCCGGTGGAGTGGTCGATGATGCCGACCACCATGAACAGGCACGCTTTGAACAGTGCATGAGCGATGACCATCGCCAGGCCGGCCAGCGCCGCTTCCCGGCTGCCCGTGCCCACCAGGGCCGTGAGGAAACCGAGCTGGCTGACGGTGCCGAATGCGAGGATGAGCTTGAGGTCGAAGGCGCGGAACGCCCGCCAGCCGGCGAGGATCATCGACGCGAGACCGAGACCGATGACGATGGGGCGCCAGGCTGCGCTGTCGGCGAAGCCGGGTGCGAGCCGGGCCACGAGATAGATGCCGGCCTTGACCATCGCAGCGGCGTGAAGATATCCGGAGACCGGGGTGGGAGCGGCCATCGCGCCGGGCAGCCAGAAGTGCAACGGGACGACGGCGGACTTCGACAGTGCGCCGACGAGAACGAGCACCACCGCTACGCCGGCGAGCCACCCGTGGGGTGCCGCGGCGACGACGTCGGAGAGGTTGTAGCTGCCGACCATCTCGCCGAGGATGATGATGCCGACCAGCATCGCCAGGCCACCGGCTGTAGTGACGAGCAGGGCCTGGGTGGCGGCGCGCCGACTCGACGCTCGCTCGGCGTAGTGGCCCACGAGCAGGAACGACAGGACGGTCGTCAGTTCCCAGAAGATGTAGAGCAGCAACATGTTGTCGCTGACGACCAGGCCGAACATCGCGCCCGCGAAGGCGACCATCTCGGCGGCGAAGATTCCCAGGCGGGGCTCGTCGTCCTCGAAATAACGCGAACAGTAGAGCAGGATCAGCGAGCCGATGCCCAGGACGAGCACGCACATGATCGCCGCGAGCGTGTCGAAGCGCAGATCGATGTTCATCGACAGAGTCGAAGCCCACGCGATCTGCAGTTTCTGCTCGGTTCCCCAATTGGTGACGACCCAGCCGAGACTCGCGAGGGGCACCAGCGCGAGCGGCAGGAATGCGTTTCTCCCCATGACTCTGACCAGAAGCGGCGCCAGAAGAGCAGCAACCGCATGGGCGACGAGTATGGCGATCAAAAGGCACTCCGTCGGGGTCGGGCCTGTCGGCGGGTGAAACGGACTGCGGGTCGATAGGACTCGCAGTCGTCACAGCGGACGGCACACCGCCGAAACGGGGATCGCCCCGACATGCACGCCGCTCGCCGTCATCGGGCAAAACGGATTGTCCCTATCCTAATGGTTGTCTTCACACGCTTGCGAATCGGGTAGGTGAGAGCATCTAACGCACCTGCCACGCACAGATCACGGCGGCGGCGAACAATGCGAGCGCCGACCACTGTGGCTCCGCCGGCAGCATCCATACCGCTCCCACGACGGCCGTCGCCGGCACCGGCACCGCGAGCCCGAGCGCCGCGACGGAGGCCGAACCCGGCAACGACGCACCGAGCGCGAGACCGGTGCCCAGCGCGACGAGCGCGACCCGCACCGCGAGCGGAATGCCCTCGCCGATCTCCTCCGGCCACCACACCGTCGCCGCCGAGATCGACGCGGCGAGCAGCAGCCCGGGAAGCGCGTACGGCAGGGAGGAGGCGAGCCGGACCCCGGCGACCACCGCGGCCACCGCGACGAGCGACACCCACCACGGCACGCTCGCCGACCGCATGCCCGACCACAACTCCACGAGCACGGGGTATGCCGCGGCCACGGCGCCGGTGACCGCGAGGACGAACCGGTCGTCGCCGGGTGGGACGAGACGCGCGACGATCTCGGCGCCGACGACCGCCACGGCGAGCGCGCCACCGGCGATCAGCCACGGGAGCACACCCGTGCCGGTCGCGCGGGAGCCCACGAATTCACCCAGCAGTCGGTACCCCAGGGAGAGCACCACTGCGGCGGTCACCACGATCGCGAGCAGTCGCGGATCGGCCCGCTGCACGCGCAGGCCGGCGGGCACCGTCAGCGCGGCGGCGACCGTTGCGACGAGTGCGAAGGCCAGTGCCCATTGCGGCACCGTCCAGCGCAGCGCGTGGACGGGAACCTCGGAGCCCACGGCCGCGGCGGTGAGGAAGGCCGCCCACCCGCCGGCGATCAGGGCCCACTGGCCGGTCGCCGAGCCCCACGAGCCCGCGGTCGCCGCCCCGAGCAGCACACCGGTGATCGCCGCGATCACCCATCCGACGACGGTCAGGCTGTCGGCCGAGATACCGGCGGGAACGAGATACCGAACCGAGCCGAGGACCACGACCGACGCGGCGGCCAGCATCCATGCGGTGCGCCGGGAGCCGGTCCGCTGAAGCCCGGCCGCCGAGAGGACGGCCAGCGCGGCGGTGACCACGGGAGCCCACTCGCTGCGGGCACCTTCCGGCAGGACCGACTCACCCGCGGCCGGGACGAGGATCGCGACCGCAGCCGCGAGGAAGGCCGCGAGGACGGCTGCCGGACCGGCGACGCGGACCGCGGTGGAGACGGGCATCTCAACGGCCCTCCGCGTAGGCCTGCAGATGCGCGACCTGTTCGGGATCGAGTGAGGGCCGCACTTTCTCCCGGGCCGTCGCGACGTCCTTCGCGGTGACGACGGCGGCATCGACGTTGCGCCGCATCGCCGCGAGCGCGGCCTCGCGCAGCAGCGCCGAACAGTCCGCGGCCGAATAACCGTCGAGTCCGGCGGCGAGTTCGTCGAGGTCGACGTCGTCGTCGAGCGGCACCGAACGGCCCGCGGTCTTCAGGATCGCGGCGCGGGCGTCGGCGTCCGGCGGCGGCACGAACACGAGCCGTTCGAGCCGGCCTGGACGCAGCAACGCCGGATCGATCAGGTCGGGCCGGTTGGTCGCTCCCACCACCACGACGTCGCGCAGCGGCTCCACACCGTCGAGTTCGGTGAGCAGCGATGCGACGACCCGGTCGGACACCCCGGAATCCGAGCTCTGTCCGCGGCGCGGCGCGAGCGCGTCGATCTCGTCGAGGAACACCAGGGCCGGTGCCGAGTTGCGGGCACGCTCGAACAGTTCGCGCACCGCCTTCTCGGAGGCACCCACCCATTTGTCCATCAGTTCGGCGCCCTTGACGGCGTGGACGCTCAGGCGCCCGGTGCCGGCGAGAGCGCGGACGAGATAGGTCTTGCCGCACCCGGGCGGGCCGTACAGCAGCACGCCGCGCGGCGGATCGACACCGAGACGCTCGAACGAATCCGGGTGCTGGAGGGGCCACAGCACGGCTTCGGTCAGGGCCTGTTTCGTCTCGACCATGTCGCCGACGTCGTCGAGGCTCACGCTGCCGATCGCAAGTTCCTCCGTGCCCGAGCGCGACAGCGGGCGGATCACCTCGAGGGCGCCGATCAGGTCGTCCTGGACGAGCGACGGTTCGTCGTCGTCGCGGTTCGCCCGGGACGCCGCGCGGAGTGCGGCCTCGCGGCACAGCGCCGCGAGGTCGGCGACGACGAAGCCGGGGGTGCGACCCGCGACGGCGGTGAGGTCGAGGTCGGTGGAAGGCACCGACCGCAGCAGCACGTCGAGCAGGGCGCGGCGGGTCGCGCCGTCGGGCAACGGCAGGGACAGTTCGCGGTCGCAGATCTCTGGTGCCCGCAGCCGGGAGTCGACGTCGTCGGGATGTGCGGTGGTCGCGACGAGCACCGCACCCTCGGTGTCGACGACCCGCCGTAATTCGTCGAGGATCAACGTCGCGACGGGTTCGGTGTCGGCCGGCAGCACGGCGTCGACGTCGGTCAGCAGCAGGACACCACCGCCGCGCACCGATTCGGCCGCGGCGGAGATCCGGCGGAGCCGTTCGTCGGCGGCGAGCGCACCGACGCCCGGTCCGTCGACCTCCACCAGACGCCGGCCCGAGACGACCGATCGCACGAAGGTCGCCTTGCCGACTCCGGCGGGACCGGTGACGAGCACGCCGAGATGCGGCGACGCACCGAGAGTGCGCAGCAGTTCGGGTTCGTCGAGCGAGAGGGTGAGCCATTCGGACAGCTTCGCGACCTGGGCCTGCACACCCACGAGATCCTCGACCGGTGGCGCCGGTGGTGCCGGCGGCGGCGTGGCGGCCGGTTCGGGCCGGACGGTCGCGGAGGAGGAGGCGACGAATCCGGAGACGGACGGCACGGAGGTGGACGGCAGGGCACCCGGGCCGCCACCCCACACCACGGCGGTGTTCGGCTGCACGCTCACCGGCCCGGCCGGATCGACCGACGAGACGGTGAGCAGTTCGGTGGTCCATGCGATCGCGAACGTCCGTGAGAGCGCCCGCGTCGTCTCGGCGTTGCTCGTGCCCGGTCCCAGATCGCGCGGCAGCAACGACACCGCGTCGCCGACGGTGAGGACCTTGCCGAGCAGTGCCTGACGCAGCGTGGTCTCGGGGATCGACTGCCTGGCGAGGGCGGATCCGGTGACGGTCACCGTGCGCGCGCCGTACACCGTCACGGGCGCGACGACGACGGTCGCGTCCTCCTTCAGGCCCGTGTTCGACAGCACCACGTCGTCGAGCAGGATCGTGCCGGTGGGGGTGCCGGCCGGTGCGAGACCCGCCACGACCGCTGTGCGACGCGCCCCCACCAGCGCGATCGCGTCCCATTCCCGTAGGCCCAGCGCGGCCAGCGCTTCGGGGTGCAGACGCACGACACCGCGCCGCGCGTCGGCGGCGGAGGTGTTGAGCCGGACGGTGAGTGAGAGTTGTGGGGTGGTCACCCCGCCGAGCCTAGAACGTGACTAGCGTCCTCGCGGGTCGTGCATGTCATCGCCCTCGCGGACGGCGCAGCCCGAGTCGCGCCTGAGATCGTGCCGTCGTGGCGACGCGCCGGGCCGCGACGCGACGCGGACGTTCGGCGCGGTTACGCGCGCGCAGGGCCCGTCGTTCCGAGGGCTTGATGTCCCAGGTCTCGGGCCGGGCCGCAACCCAGCGCCGGGACCGCACCGCGAAGGGGATGTGCGCGAGGTAGACCGCGACCAGCACGAGCATGAGGATGAAGGGGTAGGTGACCAGCGCGGCCGCAGCCACCGCGACCAGCACGAGCAGCACGACTGCGAGTCGTGCGGGCACCGACGCCGACTTCATCGCGAAGGTCGGGAGCCGGCTGACCGCGAGGCCTGCCGTTGCGAGGGTCCACAGCGCGACCAGAGCGTAGGTGGTCCACCAGCCGTCGCCCCACTGGATGTATGCCGCGACCGGCGCGAGCGCGACGAGGGCGGCCGCCGGGGCGGGCACGCCGACGAAGTACTCGCGGGCGTAGGCGGGGACGCTGTCGTCCTCGAGGAGGGTGTTGAAGCGCGCGAGCCGCAGGATCAGGCTCACCGCGTAGAGCAGGGCGACGATCCAGCCGAAGGGGCTGCCGTCGAGCATCGTCACGTACAGCACCAGCGCCGGTGCCACACCGAACGCGACGGCATCGGACAACGAGTCGAGTTCGGCGCCGATCTTGCTGGTCGCGTCGAGCATGCGGGCGATGCGGCCGTCCAGCGAGTCGAGGACCGCCGCGGCGCCGATCATGCCGAGAGCGGTACCGAATTCCCCGTCGAGCGCGAACTTCACCGCCGACAGACCGGCGGAGAACGCGAGGATGGTGATGACGCTCGGCAACAGGCGGACGACATTGGACCGATTGCGGGACCGTGCGGTCGCGGCCGCGCGCGCACCCTGCGTAGGCGGACTCACGACAGCGTGGGCAGCTGAGCGAGAACGGTCTCGGCGCCGATCGTGCGCTGACCGCGTTCGACCAGCACAGTGCTCCCGGCCGGCAGGTAGGTGTCGACCCGGGAACCGAAACGGATCAGGCCGTAGGTGTCGCCGATCGGCAAGGTGTCGCCGATCTGCGCGTCGTTGACGATGCGACGGGCCAGCAGCCCGGCGATCTGGACGACGGCGACCTCGGCGCCGTCGCGGGTCTCGATCAGCATGCTGGTGCGCTCGTTGACCTCGCTCGCGTCGGCGAGATCGGCGGAGAGGAACTTGCCCGGCGTGTGGACCACCGAGCGGACGGTGCCGCCGACGGGGCTGCGCTGTACGTGCACGTCGAGGACGGACAGGAAGATGCTGACCCGGGGGCGCTCCTCGCTGCCGAGCCCGAGTTCGGCGGGCGGCACGGCGTGGTCGACGAGAGCGATCTCGCCGTCGGCGGGCGCGACGACCACACCGGCGCGGTTCGGGGGCACACGGTGCGGATGCCGGAAGAAGGTGGCGCACGCCAGTGCCGATGCGAGACCGGCGCGGCGCAGCCAGGGCTTACGGCGGCCGAGGGTCGCCACGGCCAACGGAGCGGCGACGAAGGGGATGCCGCCCGGATGCATAGGCGGTACGACATGTCTGACCAGGTCGACCATGTGGGCTACCCCGCTGGTGGGGGGTGTTCCGGCGGGCGTCGGCTTACGTGCCACGGGCTCCTCTTATCGCTGGCGATCGGTGTGCTGTGGACCGCAGTGGACCCGCCCGACGAACGGGCGGGTCCTGTCGGTCCACAGGCACTCCAGCGTACGTGAGCCGAGGGTGGAAGGTCAGACCCGCGCGGCCGTCTCGATCTCGTTCTTGAGACGCGCGAGGGTCGCGTTCATCCCCCTCGTCAGTTCGTCGTCGAACGCCTCGGTGCCGCCGAGAACATACTTCACCAGGGTCTGCGAGAGTGTGCTGGTCCCGGTGGGGGCTTCGCGCCGCTGGGTGACGCGGGTGCCGGTCGCGGTGGGTTCGAGGGTGAACGACCAGATCGTGCGGTTCTCGTTGATCCGGAAGCTCAGGTGGCGGCCGGGTTCGAAGGCGACGACCTTCGCGGTGGTGGGCCACACGAGCAGGCCCTTCTTGTTGATGTTGATCGTGGTGGTGCCGGCGGACACCGGCCCGCCGCGCACGATCATCCGGCGGCACTGCGGGCTCCATTCGCCCATCCGCTTCAGATCGGACACCACGCGCCACACCTGCTCGGGGGAGGCGGCGATCTCGATCGTGGCCTCGAGGGTCTTCGACACGTGTACTCCTGTTCTCGGGGGACCGGGTCCCGTGTATCCGCTACCTGAGGTAACAGGATCGCCGCCGATCCTAACGGACGATGTGAGTGCGGTCACGTCCCGGTGGGGCCGGGTTCGGTCAGGCGCAGGAACGCCCCGAGCTCGATCAGACCGTCGGGAGTCGACGGGAGGTGATCGGTCAGCGCACCGGACCGGACGATCACTGCCGTCCATTCGCCGCGCGAGAGTGCCACGTTCGACCGGTTGCGGGACAGCAGGAACGACATCCCCCGTGGCACGTCCTCGACGGCGGAGGCCGTCATCGACACGAACACCATCGCAGCCTGGCGCCCCTGGAACTTGTCGACCGTGCCCACCTGCACCCGGTGCAGACCCGCCGCGGCGAGATCCTGTCGCAGGCGGGTGACCTGAGCGTTGTACGGCGCGACCACCAGGACGTCCTCCTCGCCCAGGGGCCGCGGCGGCGAGTCGGCGTCGTCCGTCCACGCGGAGCCGAGCACGCCCGCGATCCCGTGCACGATCTCGGCGCTCTCCTCGGGCGAGCAGGTCGCGTTGCCCTCGTGGGCCACCTCGATCAGACGGACACCGGGCGGGACGCCGTCGAGCGCGCGACGTGCGGTGACCTCGGTCTTCGAGTGCAGTCGTCCCTCGTAGGACAGGTCGGACACCCGCGCGCACAGATCCGGGTGCATCCGCCATGTCACCGGCAGGAAATAGCCGAGGTCGGCGGGCAGCGCACCGTGCCCTTCGGCGAGCCACCCGAGGGCGGATTCGTCGACCGGCTCGGGGTGGGTGCCCTGGGAGACCTGGGGAAGTTGCCGGGGGTCGCCGAGCAGCAGCAGATTCGACGCGGCCGTGGCCACGGCGATGGTGTGGGCGAGACAGAACTGTCCGGCCTCGTCGATCACCAGCAGGTCGAGGCTGCCGGGAGCGATGCAATTCGGATTCGTGAAGTCCCAGGCCGTTCCGCCCACCACGTAGCCGGCGGTGGATGTACCGATATGTGCCGCAAGCGTCTTCGCGTCCGGGAAGGCGGCCCACGTCGGTTCCGGGTTCTGGCATTTCGCCTTGGCGACCCGCTCGCCCGGCACTCCCGCCGCGACGATGCCGGCCAACATGTTCTCGACCACCGAGTGCGACTGCGCGACCACGCCGACACGCCAACCGTGCTCGTTCACCAGCGACGCCACGACGCGGGCCCCGGTATACGTCTTGCCGGTGCCGGGCGGACCCTGCACCGCCAGATACGAATCGTCCAGGGCGAGAACGGCCGTGACGATGGTGTCCGTCGTATCGTCACCGAGAGGTGGCAACGCGGCGCCGGAGCGCAGACGGGGAGGGATGCGGCGCAGCACATCCACCGCCGCGGTCGACGGCAGCGCCGGCAATCCGCTGCACATCGCCTCGGCGGCGGAAGCGATCGCCGCGTCGATGTTCTTCGCCGCGATGGGCGCGCCGGGCGTGACGGCGACCGGCAGTGCGGAGTACTCCTCGTCCGTCCGCAACAGCTCGTCGACGACGAGCACGTCGGGATGCTCCGTCCCCGTGGTGCGTTCGACGACCTTGCCGCGCGACCACGCGCGCGTCCCGGCGCCGCCGTCGGGCAATCCGTCCGGCCCCGGCGCGTCGTACAGCAGGAAGACGTCCTGATCGGCCCGCAACGCGCTGCCCGGTTCGAGTTCGCCGGCGAGGCGCAACCGGCGCCGGAGCAGTCGCTGCCGGGAGGTGGCCTTGTGCCAGTCGGTCTCGACGGCGGCCGTCGCCGCGACCAGCGTGTCGCGGCCGTCCGCCCATTCGTCCGGCGCCGTGGACAGACGATCGAAGTGCGCCCACCAGAACGGTTTCCGCTCGCGCCGGTGATAGCCCACGGCCGCGGCCACGAGGGCGGCGGCCTGCTGCTCGGGGGTGCGGTGGCCCGCCGGCGCCCCACCGACGAATTCGAGCAGTTTCGTCTCCGCGGGGTGCGCTTCCGCGTCGGGGGCGGCCTCGTCGTGCGTCACCTCGCTCGGGAAGACGCCGTAGTCGCGGGCGTGGGTGAGCAACCAGTCGCGCAGGCGCAGTGTCGAGACGCAGTCGTCCTCGTTGTAGGAGGCGATCGATGCGAGTTCGTGCTCCGCCTCCTCGTGGCGTCCGGCGTCGCGCAGTGCGCAGTAGTCCGCGTACGCGACGATCGAGGCGCCCGCGTCGACGACATCCCCCTCGCGCGCCTCGGCGTCGCCGGTGTAGAGCGGTTCGAGTTCCTTCAGCCCGTACGCCCGGGCACCCACGCGGATCGAGTTGCGCACCACGGGATACAGGTCGACGAGGACACCCTCGCGCAGCAGGTCGTCGACGATCTCCTCGCCGACGCCGTACCGGCCGGCCAGCCGCAGCAGAGCCGTCTTCTCGTAGGGGGCGTAGTGGTAGATGTGCATCTTCGGGTGCCGGCGCCGGCGGTCGGTGACGTAGTCGAGGAAATCCAGCAGCGCCTGTCGCTCCTGCCGGCGGTCGTGCGCCCAGAACGGCCGGAAGACCGGTGCGTCGGCGGTGCCCTCCACGACACCGAACAGGTACTCGAGTCCCCATTCGGAACTGCCGCCCTCGGACCACAGCGGGTCGCCTTCGAAGTCGAAGAAGATGTCGCCTTCGTCGGGGGCGGGCAGGACGCCGAGCGGGGTGGCATCGTAGACCTCGGCGTAGGGGGCGCCCTGCTTCTCCTCCTCGAGCTGGGCCCGTGCCTGCGCCCGCAGGGTGTCGAAGGTGCGGCGCGCCATCCCGCCGACGGGTGTCTCACGTGCGGCGAGATCGTCGATGGTCGACACGCCCGCGTCGATCAGCCGCAGCCGCTGGGTGCTGCGCATCCCGGCGACCAGCAGCAGGTCGCGGTTCCGCTCGATCTCCGGGGCGCACTCGTCGCAGCGACCGCACGCGGTGTGCCCGCCCGATCCCCACCGCGCCGGTCCGGTGGCAGCGCGGTGCGACGTGAGAAGGGTTTCGAGACAGTCGCGTCGGTACCGGTAGACCGGCAGGACCTCCGCGAGCGGGTAGGAGGCGATCGAACCGTTGCCCAGGACGAGATGTACGTGGGAGGACACCGGAGTCCCGGTGCGGGCGAGGGCGTCCGCGTAGGCGGCGAGCTGCAGGAGGGCCTCGACCTTCGCGTGCCGGGACAGTGTGCTGTCGTACACGGCGTAGCCGTCGTCCTCGCGGACGAGGAAGTCGGAGAAGCCGATCATGCCGGCCGGATCCGGGCCGGTCTCGAAGAACGCACCCTGACAGACGACGGGTGCGCCGGCGCGAACGGCCTCGAGGGTGGCCTGCGCGGCTTCCGCGAGGGCCTGCGCGGTGTGGGCGGGCCGGGGGATCTCGACGACCTCGTCCGTGCCCACCTGCGCGCGGAACCGGTCGAGGATGTGCTGTTCGTGGTGTCCGCCGAGTGCGGCGACGCGTTCGAGCATCGCGTCGGGTTCCGCCTCGGGGCGGGGGACGCGGCCCAGTACCGAGTCGAACGTGCGGAGCAGTGCGAATTCGCACGATGCGGCGCGGGTGAGATCTCCGGCGCCGAACATCAGCCTGTCGTCGAGCAGAAACATCGGCGGCTCCGTCTCCGGCGTGCGGGATGCCCGGGATGGGCACGGCTCGTCCCGACTATCGCAGACAGGTCGGACCCGCCGGACCGTTGTTTCCGCGCTTACCGGGCACACTGCGGCGGCCGGGCCCGCCCTCGATCCCGAGCGCGGTGCGCACCGCCAGCACTATGCCCCACGGAACGACGACCCAGATCGGCCAGAAATAGATCGGCGACATGGTGCCCAGCGACACCAGCGCCCACACCGCGAGATTGATCGATCCCACCGCCGCCCAGGCGCCCCACTCGATGCGTTGGTGGAGCGGCAGGCGCAGACGTGTGACTGTGTTCCCGGCGGGCCGGGGCGGGGTGGGAGCAGGCGTGGGCGGCAGGTCGGCGAGGACGGCGCCGGCGTCGTCCCGTGTCGTGGCGCGGTAGACCAGGGCGACGCGCTCGTCGAACTCGGTGATGGTCAACCGTCCGGCGGTGAGGTGGTGCCCCAGTCGCTCGACGATCGTCTCGCGCTCGGCGTCGGAGATGCGGAGCGGTGGGCCCGCGGTGCCGGTACGGGTCGGGGCGGCGGGGGATGTGTGTTCCATGGTGCCCTCCGGGATCTTCCACAATGGAATGTCGCCTGGTTCCAGGGTGGATATGCCACAGTGGAATGTCAAGTGTTTTCGGTGCCCGGATCGAGAAAGGAACCGGCCATGACCGGACGACCCCTCAACGCCACCGCCGCGTCACTGCTCGGGTTCCTCCACGAAGGCCCCAAAACGGGCTGGGACCTGGTATCCACCGCGCAGACCCGCATCGGCAAGTTCTGGTCGCTGACGACGAGCCAGGTCTACCGGGAACTGGCCACGATGGAACGGCAGGGCCTGATCGAGGCGGGTGAGAAGGGGCCGCGCGACCGCAAGCCCTTCCTGTTGACCGACGCCGGGCGCCGGGCCTTCGCCGAATGGATCGACCGCGAACCGGGCGACGAGAACATCAGGCACCCGCTGCTGCTGACCGTCGCCTTCGGCGATCACCTCCCGCCCGAGCGCCTCGCCGCGATGCTCGCCGACCATCGACGCAGACACGAGGAGCAACTCGCCGATTACGAACGGGAGGCGGCTGCGGACATCCTCCCGCCGCACGCCGGAGCGACACTCGATTTCGGCATCCTCTACGAACGGGCGGTCCTCGACTGGTTCGACCGCGTGCGCGACCGGCTCGGAACCGGTCCGGTCAGCGCAGCGGATCGAACGCCTTGAGCAAGGGATCCGGCTCACCGGTCATCGATCCGGCGAGCAGCCTGCCGGTGAGGGGGCCGAGCGCCACGCCCCACATCCCGTGCCCGCCGGCGACGTACACCCGATCCGAGCGGGTACGGCCGATCAGCGGGAGCCCGTCCGCCGTACACGGCCGCGAGCCCACCCACTCCTCGGTACGCCCGTCCCAGTCGACCTCGCGCAGCAGCGGACGTGTCGCGTCGACGATCGCCCGGATGCGCCGCGGGTCGAGTGGGGCGTCGGGGCTGCGGAACTCCATCATTCCCGCAACACGGAACCTGTCGTGGAGGGGTGTGCACGCCACCCGCTGCGCGGGGAAATAGACCGGGTTCTTCGGAATGCTCGGAGGTCGCACGCTGAAGCTGTAGCCGCGACCGGCCTGGACCTGTGTGCGCACACCGAACGACCGGGCGAGCGCTCCCAGCCACGCCCCGTTCGCGAGCACCACGGCATCCGCCGAACGCGGGTCCCCGCCGGCGACGACGACGTCCACCCCGCGACCGGTGTCGCGCACCTCCTCCACGTCGGCGCCCGTGACGATCTCCGCGCCCCGTGCGCGCACGGCGTGCGCCAGCGAGGCAACGAACCGAGGCGGGTCGATGAACCGTTGTCCCCGGATGCGGATACCCACCCGCACCGCGTCCCCGAGCAGCGGTTCGAGCGAATGCAGCGTGTCGGTGTCGAGCAGGTCGAAGTCGATCTCGCTGCCGGCGGTGCGCGCGTGTTCGAACTCCTCGACCAGCACGCGACGGTCGTCGTCCGAGGTGAACGCCGCCAGGAACGGATCGGCCACTCGCGTCGGCTCGGTGACGATCGTGCCCCCGGAACCGCGGGCGAGATCGTCGTAGGCACCCAGGGCGAGGCGATTGGCGCGCGCGAAGATCTCCATCGACGACGTCCAGCGCCGCGTCGTGCAGTGGCGGGCGAAGTCGGCGAGGAAACGCAACAGCCGCAGATCGGTCGTAGGCGGCACGTACACCGGCGACGACGGCCGGAACATCGACCGCAGCCCGTAGCGCAGCACTGCCGGCTCGGGCAGCGGCAAGGTCAGTGCCGGCGCGAGCCACCCGGCGTTGCCCCACGAGGAGTCGCCCGCCACCCCGACCCGGTCGAGCACCGTGACCTCGATGCCGCGCTCCTGCAGGAACCATGCGGTGGACAAGCCCACGATTCCCGCACCGACGACCACCGTCCGACGAACCGTCATCGCAACCTCCTGTGAACGACGAAGCCTGCACCTCCATCATGGACCCGGAAGCGCGAACGGGCCGGGTTCGCGAACGGCTTACTATTTCCGGGGAAGTTCTGCTTGTGGAAAGGGAACCCGGAATGAGTACGAACGTCGAACAGCGTGAATTCCAGGCCGAGACGCGACAGTTGCTGGATCTGATGATCCACTCGATCTACTCGAACAAGGACACCTTCCTGCGCGAGTTGATCTCCAACGCGTCGGACGCCCTGGACAAGCTCCGGCTGGAGTCGTTCCGCGACAAGGATCTCGAGGTCGACACCTCCGACCTGCACATCGAGCTCGAGGTCGACAAGGACGCGCGCACCCTGACCGTGCGCGACAACGGCATCGGCATGAACCGCGAGGAGGTGGTCGATCTCATCGGCACCCTCGCGAAGTCCGGTACCGGCGAACTCCGTCAGAAGTTGCGCGAGGCCAAGGACGCCGCGGCCTCCGAGGAGCTGATCGGTCAGTTCGGTATCGGCTTCTACTCGTCGTTCATGGTCGCCGACAAGGTCACCCTCGTCACGCGCAAGGCGGGGGAGAAGACCGGTACACGCTGGGAGTCCAGCGGCGAATCCACCTACACCATCGCCGAGGTCGACGACGCTCCGCAGGGCACCTCGGTGATCCTGCATCTCAAGCCCGAGGACGCCGAGGACCACCTCTTCGACTACACCTCGCAGTGGAAGCTCGAGGAGATCGTCAAGAAGTACTCGGATTTCATCGCCTGGCCCATCCGCATGGAGGTCTCGCGCACCACGAAGACGGAGGACGGCACCGACGAGGTCACCTTCGAGAACAAGACCCTCAACTCGCAGAAGGCGCTGTGGGCACGCTCGAAGGACGAGGTCTCCGAGGAGGAATACACGGACTTCTACAAGCACATCGCCCACGCCTGGGACGAGCCGCTCGAGGTCATCCCGCTCAAGGCCGAGGGCACCTTCGAGTACCAGGCGCTGCTGTTCATCCCGGAACACGCGCCCTTCGACCTGTTCGCGCGCGAACGGCGGACCGGGGTGCAGCTGTACGTCAAGCGCGTGTTCATCATGGACGACTGCGAGGATCTCGTCCCCGAGTACCTGCGTTTCGTCAAGGGTGTCGTCGACGCGCAGGACCTGTCGCTCAACGTCTCTCGTGAGATCCTGCAGCAGGACCGGCAGATCCGGGCCATCCGGCGCCGCCTGACGAAGAAGGTGCTCTCGACCGTCAAGGACATGGCTGCGAACGACCGGGGCAAGTACCGGACGTTCTGGCGCGAGTTCGGCCGGGTCGTCAAGGAAGGCCTGATCTCCGACACCGACAACCGCGACACGCTGCTGGCGATCTCGTCCTTCGATTCCACCGCGAGCGAGGAGGAGCAGACCACGCTCGCCGAATATGTCGAGCGCATGAAGGACGGCCAGGACGAGATCTACTACCTGACCGGCGAGTCGCGGCACCTGCTCGAGAACTCCCCGCACATGGAGGCGTTCCGGGACAAGGGCATCGAGGTCCTGCTCCTGACCGACCCGGTGGACGAGATGTGGGTGACCTCCGTTCCGGAGTTCGAGGGCAAGCGCTTCCAGTCCATCGCCAAGGGCGACGTCGATCTCGGGACGGAGGACGAGAAGAAGATCGCCGAAGCCGAGCGCGAGGAGAAGGAGAAGGAGTTCGGCGACCTGCTGTCGTGGATGAAGGAGACCCTCGACGAGCACGTCAAGGACGTGCGCCTGTCGTCGCGCCTGACGACCTCCCCGGCGTGCATCGTCGGCGACACCTTCAGCATGTCGCCCGCCCTCGAGCGGATGTACAAGGCGTCGGGCCAGCCGGTGCCGCGGGTCAAGAGGATCCTCGAGCTCAACCCCGGCCATCCGCTCGTGTCGGGTCTGCGCACCGCCCGGGAGCAACGCCCGGACGACGCCACCCTCGCCGACGTCGCCGAACTGCTCCACGGCATGGCGCTGATCGCCGAGGGTGGCGAGGTCGAGGACCCGGCACGCTTCACCCGCCTGCTCGCCGAGCGTCTCGCCGGCAGCGTGTAGGCCGAGCGTTTCTCCGCGAGTCACCGCGCGGATAGGCTCGACGCATGACGCATGTGGACGGGGTGTTGTTCGATATCGAGGGTGTGCTCGTCACCGAGTGGCAGCCCGTCCCGGGCGCGGCGGACGTCCTGGCACGCTTGCGTGCCGACGGCGTCCGCCGCGCCTTCCTCACCAACACCACCTCGCGTACGTGTGCCGAGATCGCGCAGCGGCTCACGGATCTGGGGATGGAAGTGGCGCCGGACGAGATCGTCACGGCGGTGTCCCTCACCGTCGACCATGTCCGGCAGACCTATCCGGGTCTGCGCTGCTGGGTCCTCAACGAGGGCGACATCGCACCGGATCTCGACGGTCTCGTCCTGGACGCGGACGATCCGGAGGTGGTGATCCTCGGTGGAGCGGGAGATGCCTTCACGCATCGGGCGATGAGTCGCGTCGCCGAACTGATGCTCGAGGACGTCCCGGTGGTCGCGATGCACCGGGCGCTCGCCTGGCAGGCGGCCGACGGGCTGCGGATCGACACCGGTGTCTACCTGGCGGGACTCGAGGAACTCACCGGACGGTCGGTGGTGGCGGTGGGCAAGCCGTCGCTGCGCGGCTTCCTCGTGGCGTCGGAGCGGATGGGCGTCGAACCCGATCGGATGGTGGTCGTCGGGGACGATCTCGCCGGGGAGGTCGTGCCCGGTCAGCGCCTCGGGATGACGGGAATCCTGGTGCGCACCGGCAAGTTCCGGCAATCGGTTCTGGACCTGGCCGTCGATCGTCCCGACCACGTCGTCGACTCGGTCGCAGATCTTCCCGGACTTCTCGCCGGCCTGTGACACGTGGTGTCGCGTGAGACGGATGTGATCGGTACCCTACCGCCGGGGCGCTCGCCCCGTTCAGCGCAGACGCAGCCTTTCGCGTAGAGGCACTCCAGTGCAGAGGAGCCGTTCTTGTCCATTCGTTCCTTCCGTTCCGTTCTCACCGCGCGCCGTTCGTTCCGGGCAGGTGTACTCGTCGCCGTCGGTGTGGCCTCGGCCGCGCTCTTCGGTGGCGGTACCGCCACGGCCGCGCCGGTGACCTGCGTGTCGCCTCCGTCTGCCAACGACATCCTCGTGTCCGATACCGCCAGTTGCGGCGCGACGGCCGAGGGTGCGTTCGCTCGGGCGTATGCGGCCGACAGCGGCACCGCGGTGTCCGTGGCCGAGTCGGCCGGCGCAGCCGAAGCCCACGCGACGGGCTTCGGCACGGCGCTCAGCGCTGCCCGAGACGGCGGTCGTTCGTTCGCGTACGCGCTCGGCGGGGGATTGAGCCACTCGTGGGCCCAAGGTCCGGCGACGACCCTGTCGGTGGCCGGCTGGGGTTCGGGCGCGACGGCCGACACCACCGGCGTCACGTGCGTCGGCGCCCAGTCGTTCGCGGTCAACACGGCAACGGGGCAGTGGTGCGCCGTGGGTGTCGGTTCGACACCGCGGTGAGTGAGGGCGTAGTAGCTCTTCCACGGATTTCGTGACGGGGGTGGCGGGTGCCGGTAATCTTGCACTCGCCACCCCCGAGTGCTAAGAATGCACTTAGCACTCGCAACACGTGAGTGCCAGGTCGGTAGGGTGAGACCGGGTTTTCGACACCCCTGGTCGTCCGTCGCGGGCACTGCTTCCGGCCGAAGGCGTACATGGAGCGATCCGACGAGCGATCGCTCCGGTGTCACCCCATACCCGGAGGATCACTTCGCAATGGCCAAGATCATCGCGTTCGACGAAGAGGCCCGTCGCGGCCTCGAGCGTGGCCTCAACAGCCTCGCCGACGCAGTCAAGGTGACGTTGGGCCCCAAGGGTCGCAACGTCGTTCTCGAGAAGAAGTGGGGCGCCCCCACGATCACCAACGACGGTGTCTCCATCGCCAAGGAGATCGAGCTCGAGGATCCGTACGAGAAGATCGGCGCCGAGCTGGTCAAGGAAGTTGCCAAGAAGACCGACGACGTCGCGGGTGACGGCACCACCACCGCTACCGTGCTCGCCCAGGCGCTCGTCCGCGAGGGTCTGCGCAACGTTGCCGCGGGTGCCAACCCCCTCGGCCTGAAGCGCGGCATCGAGAAGGCCGTCGAGGCCGTCACCGCCAAGCTGCTCGACACCGCCAAGGAGGTCGAGACCAAGGAGCAGATCGCTGCCACCGCGGGCATCTCCGCCGGCGATCCCGCGATCGGTGAGCTCATCGCCGAGGCCATCGACAAGGTGGGCAAGGAAGGTGTCATCACCGTCGAGGAGTCGAACACCTTCGGCCTCCAGCTCGAGCTGACCGAGGGTATGCGCTTCGACAAGGGCTACATCTCGCTCTACTTCGCCACCGACGCAGAGCGTCAGGAGGCCGTGCTCGAGGATCCCTACATCCTGCTCGTCAGCTCCAAGATCTCCACGGTCAAGGACCTGCTGCCGCTGCTCGAGAAGGTCATCCAGTCGGGCAAGCCGCTGCTGATCATCGCCGAGGACGTCGAGGGTGAGGCTCTGTCCACCCTGGTCCTCAACAAGATCCGCGGCACCTTCAAGTCGGTCGCCGTCAAGGCCCCGGGCTTCGGCGACCGCCGCAAGGCCCAGCTCGCCGACATCGCCATCCTCACCGGTGGCGAGGTCGTCAGCGAAGAGGTCGGCCTCTCCCTCGAGACCGCCGGCATCGAGCTGCTCGGCCAGGCCCGCAAGGTCGTCGTCACCAAGGACGAGACCACCATCGTCGAGGGCGCGGGCGATCCCGACGCCATCGCCGGTCGCGTCAACCAGATCCGCGCCGAGATCGAGGCGTCGGATTCGGACTACGACCGCGAGAAGCTGCAGGAGCGCCTCGCGAAGCTGGCCGGCGGCGTCGCCGTCATCAAGGCCGGTGCCGCGACCGAGGTCGAGCTCAAGGAGCGCAAGCACCGCATCGAGGACGCCGTCCGCAACGCGAAGGCTGCCGTCGAGGAGGGCATCGTCGCCGGTGGTGGCGTGGCTCTGCTGCAGGCCGCTCCGGTTCTCGACGACCTCAAGCTCGAGGGCGACGAGGCCACGGGTGCCAACATCGTCAAGGTCGCCCTCGAGGCGCCGCTGAAGCAGATCGCCTTCAACGCCGGCCTCGAGCCCGGCGTCGTCGCCGAGAAGGTCCGCAACCTCGAGGCCGGCCACGGCCTCAACGCTGCGACCGGCGACTACGAGGACCTGCTCGAAGCGGGCATCAACGACCCGGTCAAGGTCACCCGCTCGGCGCTGCAGAACGCTGCGTCGATCGCGGCCCTGTTCCTGACCACCGAGGCCGTCGTCGCCGACAAGCCGGAGAAGGCCGCCGCTCCCGCGGGCGACCCCACCGGCGGCATGGGCGGCATGGACTTCTGATCCGCCCGTAGAGCCACGCGAGGCCCGATCCCACTCCGGTGGGGTCGGGCCTCGTGCTCTTCCCCAATCGTTCCGGCCGCTCGTACCGAACGATGACACATCCGTTACGAAACGGACTCGGCACACGATGAATGTCCCGACAGTGCCACTGCATCCGGTTCCCGGCGGTTCGTGCCGATCCGGCGCCGGACGGCAGTGTGCAGGCAGACGGATCCACGAGGGGAGAGAACATGCGGTCGTCCCGGTTGCGACGGGTACTGCTCACGATGGCGGTGGCAACGTCGATGGTGCTCGCGGCTGCTGGAGGCGCCGTCGCGCGGCCGGGAGAGGCCGGCGAACAGCTGGTGGGGGAGTTGACCTCCGTCGAGCGCGAAAGCGACCGCACCGTGATCGCGAACGTCTACTCGCCGTCGATGGACAAGGTGATCCCGCTCCGGGTCCGGACACCCGCCGACGCGAGCGAACCCCGTCCCACGCTCTATCTGCTCAACGGCTCGGGAGGCGGTCAGGGGATCGCCACCTGGGAGAGGCAGACCGACATCGAGGACTTCTTCTCCGACAAGAACATCAACGTCGTCACGCCCCTCCTGGGTGGGTACAGCTACTACACCGACTGGCAGAACGACGATCCCGTGCTCGGCCGCAACAAGTGGACGACCTTCCTGACGCGCGAACTCCCGCCGGTCGTCGACGCGCAGTTCGGGACGTCGGGCCGCAACGCCATCGCAGGCGTGTCCATGTCGGGTACGTCGGTTCTCGGCCTCGCGACGGCAGCGCCCGAGTTGTACGAGGCGGTCGGGGCGTACAGCGGGTGCGCCGAGACGAGCACGCCGCTCGGGCAGTCGTACGTGCAGGCCGTCGTGCGGGTCAAGGGCGGCGATCCCGAGAACATGTGGGGCCCGGTGGGGGACGCGGGATGGATCGAGAACGATCCGTACCTCCACGCGGAGAAACTTCGCGGGATCGACGTGTACATCTCGTCGGGCTCGGGTCTGCCCGGTGAGTACGAGCGGCTCGGGGCCCGGTCGGTGAACAACGACCCGATCGGACTCGTCGGTCAGGTGGTCGTCGGCGGCAGCATCGAGGCAGCCGTCCATCACTGCACGCAGCGGATGGCACAGCGCCTCGGGGAACTGGACATTCCCGCCCACATCGACATCCGCCCGGCGGGCACGCATTCGTGGGACTACTGGGAGGACGATCTGCGCAACTCGTGGCCGGTGCTGTCCGAGGCGGTCGGACTGTAGGGGTCCTTCCGCGACTCGCCGAATGCCCGGTTCGACCTCTGTCGAGCCGGGCATTTCCGTTCGGTGGCATATTTCCGGTGGACCGGGCAACTCGCCCATAACTGTTCGGGAACGGGATGAAACGGGTCGATCGGAAATATCGAATCCGAAGCGAATCGATCGGTACGAACGTTCCATTTTCTTATTCGAGTACTCTGAACTGCTGATTTACGGGGACTCTTCGGGTGAATCTGCGAGTGTGAAAGTCATCACACCAGTTTTTTGCATTCTCGGGTCGCGAAAGCTCGACGAATGTGACCAGAATCTATTCGAGCCCGATGGAATCCGGTCGGATTTCCGGGTGGGCGTAAAGCGATCGGACGAAATCCGTTCGATATGCGATCGGACGAAGGAGATTCTCATGGAGATCATCGAACTCATCGGCTCCGCCCTCGAACTGCTCGGCGGCACCGAACTTCTGGGCACCCTGCTCGACAGCGGCAGCGCTCTGCTGGGCAGCGCCCAGTCGTAGTGGTTCGCGACTGCCGCTGCCACCTGCACAACATGCGACCCCCGATGATGTCCATCGGGGGTCGCATGTTCTTCGGGCCGGGATGTCGATCAGTGTTCGGGGACGATCATCCACAATGCGAGGTAGAGCAGTACGGCGGTGCCACCCGTGACGAAGGCTGTGAGGAGTGCGCCTGCGCGCACGAGGTTGAGGTCGATGCCGAAGTACTCGGCCAGTCCTGCGCACACGCCACCGAGCATGCGCTGGGACGAGGAGCGGGTGAAGGGGCGGGGTGTCCGGTTCTCGAAGTTCATGCATTCATCCTGTCGCCGAGACGATCCCGCCACATCCGGGAACGGCCCGGATCTTCACCCTGATCTTCGACTCGGGGTCGACCGGACTCTCGCCGGGGAGTGCTGGAATCATCCTGGACAACTCGTCGCCCGGCGTGCTCGGAAGCCGCGAGGATACCCGAGATGGTCTGCGGGAGAGTATTTTCGGGCTGGACCGACCTTCGAGGCGGGTCAGCGGCACACGACCGCCAGGCCTACCCCTCGCCACACCTGACGCTCGACACGGTCGAACTCGTTGTCGTCGCTGTCGTATTCGTACTCGACGACGGTCCGGTACCCCCGGTCTCGCTGAGCGGTCACCGTGCAGTCGCCGCCGACGGAACCGGACCGGTTGACGATCGTGTACGGCACATCGTTCGCGGCGAGCATCTCGACCGCGTCCTGCTCGCTCATGCCCACGACGCCGGGCGCGGGTTGTGCTGCGGCAGTGCTTGTTCCGAGAAGGAACGCGGCAGTGCCCATCGACAGGACGGCGGCGGTCGCGAGACGGGAGCGAGCGGAAGGGGTACGCATGGGATCCTCCGAAGGGGTGCTGGATCGGACATTTCGATCGTCCGCCGCGACCGGGCCCGAGCACATCCGGGCACGACCCCCATCCCCACCCTGAATTCCGGACTCGGGGTGGAGGAGGAAACCGGCAACCGCCGCGTCCGGATCGGCCTAGTCTGAGCCGGTGGAGACCGTACCGATCCAGCTTCCCGGCGGCACCACGGCGCCGGTGCGCCTCTTCGCGGGACCCGACCACGAACACGAGACACGCCGCGACGCCTCCCGCGCCGTCGTGGTCGTCGTCCCGGGCCTCGGTATCCCCGCCGGTTACTACGAGCCCTTCGCGCAGGCGATCACCGAGCACGGATTCGACGCGGCTGTCTGTGAGCTCGCCGGTCAGGGCGACAGCCGTCCGAGGCCGGGACCGGACAGCACGTACGGTTACCACGAGATCGTCGCGACGCATTTCCCCGCCGTCTTCGAGGTGGTGCGGGAACGTTTCCCCGACTCGACGCCCTACCTGCTCGGTCACTCCATGGGCGGGCAGCTCGGCGCGCTCTACGCCGCGCGCATCCGCGGACGGCTCGGCGGGCTGATCCTCGTCGCGTCGGGCAAGCCCTACTACCGGCACCACGGCGGCGTCCGCGGCCCGGGGCTGTGGCTCGGATCGACGGCGATGTCGCTGACCGCCGCGGTCGCCGGGTTCTGGCCCGGCGACCGGATCGACGTCGCCGGCTTCGGCCGGCAGTCGCGCGCCCTGATCTCCGACTGGGCACGATTGGCCCGCACCGGCCGGTTCGAACCGGCCGGCGCGGACATCGACTACGAGGAACGGATCGGGCGGCTCACGCTCCCCGTCCTGTCGATCACGATCGACGGCGACGAACTCACCCCCGTCGCGTCCGCGCAGCACCTGCTCGAGAAGCTGCCGTCCACCGAGATCACCCGATGGCACAATCCGCGGCCCCTGGGCCACAACGGCTGGATCCGCGACAACGACGACACCGTCGCGACGATCGTGGCGTGGTTACGTGACCGCTGATCCCGCGCGGGCGGCCGCGGCGAGCCGGACGTGGGCGTTCGGGGAGCCGTATCCGGTGTAGGCGCCGCGCCGTTCGAGGAGTTCGACCTGGAATCCACCCTGCACCGGGAGCGTGTAGGCGTGCAGGAATTCACCTCCGTCGTCGTTGCGGTCGTAGAGCAGGCCGTTGCTCTGCAGGGCGGCGAGCAGCCCGGGGTCGAGCGCGAACCGCGCATCGAGGTCGGCGTAGTAGTTCGCGGGTGGTCGCAGGAACTCCACACCGCGCGCACGCGCGTGGCGCACCGAGTCGACGACGTCTGCCGTGGCGAAGGCCAGCTGGGTCACGCCGTGCGGCTGTGGCGCCGCACCGGTCTCGGAGACGTTCAACGCGACCCGCAGGTCCCCCTTCTCCGCACGCAGGGCGCGGATACGCAGGCGGCCCTGCGGTTGGATGTACTCCTCGGGGTCCTCCGGGCGCAGCCCGAACAGGGTGCGGAAGAATGACAGCTCCTGGTTCAGATCGTCCGCGGCCACCGTCACGTCGACGTGGTCGAGACCGAGCCATCCCTCGTCCGCCGGGGGAGTGACTGCGGCGTCGTCGGCCACGAAGTCGTTGTGCCAGTCGTCGGTCTGCCCTGCCTCGGCACTGACGAAGACGTGCAGGCCGGAGGGGGAGGTGATGCCCGGCAGGCCCGCCTCGCCCTCCCCGCGGGTGCGGTCGACCGCGGGCCACAACAGGCTGGCGGCGCGTTCGGCCACCGCGGCGACGTCGGGCGCGACGAGCCCCAGCGCGGTCGCGGCAGGGCCCGGCGCGGGCGCTTCGTTGAGGACGACGTTCGCGCCGCCGTTGCGCCACCACACGACGGGCTTGCTGCGGTGCCGGCCGGCGATGTGGAATCCGAGTCCGGTGAGCAGTGCCGGGTAGTCGGTGCGGTCGGGGTCGGCGAGTTCGACGAACGCCGCATCGGTGCGCGCCGGCAGCGGCGGCGCGACCGTCACCTTCTCGCGTGCGGGGCCGGTGAGCCGCGCACCGAGCCGGTCCTCGAGGAACAGCAGCGACCGCATCGCGTCGCGCGCGGTCACATGCGGATCCGCTTCGCGCACCACGTCGCTGAAGACCTCGAGCGACAGCGGGCCGTCGTAGCCGGCGTCGAGCACGGCCGCGACGACCCCGGACACGTCGAGCATGCCCTGCCCCGGGAAGCAGCGGAAGTGGCGGCTCCATTCGAGGACGTTCATCTCGAGCACCGGGGCGTCGGCGACCTGCAGGAAACCGATGCGCTCGCCCGGGATTCCGGCCAGGGCGCGTCCGTCGTCGCCGCGCGCGAGCATGTGGAAGGTGTCCACGGCCAGCGTCACCGCCGGGTGGTCGGCGCGGTCGACGAGATTCCACGCCTGTCCGACCCGGTTGACGTGCCGTCCCCAGGCGAGGGCCTCGTAGGCGAAGGTGACCCCGTGCGAGGCGGCGAGCTCGCCGATGATACGCAGCTGCTCGGCGGACAGCTCCGGGTCGTCGATCGCGTTCGGGAGCGCGTTCGAGCACGCCAGGAAGGTCGTCGCGCCGAGTTCGTTCATCACCTCGAGCTTGCGGCGGACGCGGTACAGGACGTCGGGGAACCGCCGCGGGTCGACGCCCTCGATGTCGCGGATCGGCTGGAACAGATCGATCGACAGACCGAGATCGGCGCAGCGGTGGGCCACCTCGGTGGGGGACAGCGGCGACGCGATGAGGTCGTTGTCGAAGATCTCGATTCCGTCGAATCCTGCAGCGGCGATCGCGTCGAGTTTGTCGGCGAGAACACCGGAGAGCGAGACGGTGGCGATTCCGCGGCGCATCAGCTGGTCAGCTCCTCGAAGTGTCGGACCATGCGTTCGGCGTCGGGTTCGACGCCCGTGAAGTACTCGAAGGCACCCACGGCCTGGAAGACGGCCATGCCACCACCGGGCACGACGCGGCAGCCGCGGGAGCGGGCGAGGTGGATCAGTTCGGTCTCGAGTGGGAAGTACACGACGTCGGAGACCCACAGGTCCTCGCGGACGAGTTCGGCGGGAACGGAAAGCCCGGGATGACCGGTCATGCCCGTGGGGGTCGCGTTGACCAGGCCCTGCGCCGAGGCCAGGGCCCCGGCGAGGTCGGTGGTCGCGGCGACCCGGTCGTCGCCGAACCGTTTGGCGAGGCGGGTCGCGCAGGCCTGCGCCTTCTCGACGTCGACGTCGACGATGGACACGTGCGCGGAGCCCTGTTCGAGCAGCGCGTACCCGACGGCCGACCCGGCACCACCGGCCCCGACCAGCACGGCGCGGTCGGAGACGGCGTCGGGCAGGCGCCGGCGGAAGGCGCGTCCCCAACCGGACCAGTCGGTGTTGCGGCCGATCGCGCGCCCGTCTCGGAAGACCACGGTGTTGACGGCCCCGAGATCGTGGGCGTCGTCGGACAACTCGTCGAGCAGCGGGATGACGACCTGCTTGAACGGATGCGTGATGTTGAGCCCGTCGAAACCGAATCGCTGTGCCCAGTCGAGCATCTCGGCCAGGTTGTCGACACCGTAGCCGAGACGCTCGGCGTCGACGAGGCGGTAGGTCAGGTTCACACCCGAGGCGAAGCCCTCTCGTTCCTGCATGGCCGGGGTGAGCGAACCGCTGATCCCGGCGCCGAACAGGCCCAGCAGGAAGGATGTGCGTGCGGGCGCGGCGGTGGTCATCGGGAACGGTCCTTCTGTTCGGTATCGAGTGCAAGCGCGGCCAGGTGACGGATGGCGAACGCGTATCCGTCGGGGCCGCATCCGGCGATCACGGCCTTCGCGACGGGAGCGACGAACGAGCGGTGCCGGAATTCTTCGCGGGCGTGGATGTTGGTCAGGTGCACTTCCACGATCGGTGCCGCGACGATGGCCAGCGCGTCGTGCAGCGCAACCGAGGTGTGCGTGTAGGCCGCGGCGTTGACGACGAAGCCTGCCGCCGATTCGCGTAGGTCGTGGATCGAATCGATCAGGACGCCCTCGTGGTTGGTCTGCCGGAAGTCGATGTCGAAGCCCAGGTCGTCGGCGGTGCGGCGACACGATTTCTCGATGTCCGCCAGTGTCGCGGTGCCGTAGAGACGGGGGTCGCGCGTGCCGAGCAGATCGAGATTGGGCCCGTTGAGCACGGCGATGGTGGGACGTGCACTCATGATGCGGCTCCGGCGGGAACCGGCGCGGTGTTCCGGTCGTGGGGGAGCAGGCCGATCTCACGGGTGGGGACCTTGTGGGTTCCGGACGGTCCGGTGGCCACCGCGACCAGCGAGATGACGACGGCGCCGACGCAGAACAGGGCCACGCGGTACCAGTTGTCGGCGTTGCCGTCCATGAGCGAACCGGCGATGGCCGGGGTGAAACCGGCGAGGGCAAAGCCGAACTGGGTGCCGATCGCCATGCCCGACAGGCGGACGCTGGTGGGGAAGTACTCGGCGTAGGTGGCGGGCCACACCGCGTTCGGCATGCTGTAGATCACGCCGGCGAGCAGGATGCCGGTGACGAGCACGAGCGGCACGTCGCCCCGCGAGATCGACCACAGGAAGGCCGTCACCATCACGGCGCTGCCGATCAGACCGGAGACGAAGACCGGTTTGCGGCCGATGCGGTCGGACAGCACGGCCCACAGGGGGATGGTGCCCACGGCGATGATGTTGGCGACGATCGCCAGCCACAGCATCGTGGTGTCGCTGATGCCGATGCCGTACTCGTCGGCCGTGGCGAAGTTGAGGGCGAAGACCTGGAAGGCCGTGTTCACCATGGCGATGAAGGCCGCGAAGAAGACCCGCAGGACGCTGGTCCAGTGATGGCGGAAGAGCACGGCCAGCGGCGCCTTGGGTGCCTCGTCGTGCGCCTTCTCGGCGTGGAACTCGGGGGTCTCGTCGAGGCTGCGGCGGATGAGGAAGCCGATCAGCACGATCACGGCGCTGATCCAGAAGGGCACGCGCCAGCCCCACGACTGCAGCTGCTCCTCGGACAGCAGGGCGATCACGGGCAGGAACATCAGCGGTGCGAGCACCTGGCCGCCCTGCGTGCCGCTCAGCGTCCAGCTGGTGAAGAAGCCGCGCCTGTCGTCGGGGGCGTGTTCGAACGACATGGAGTTCGCGCCGGCCTGCTCGCCCGCGGCGGACAATCCCTGGAGCAGTCGCAGCACGACCAGCAGGATCGGCGCGATCATGCCGACCTGGCCGTAGGTCGGCAGGCAACCGATGAGGAATGTCGAGACACCCATCAGCAGCAGCGTGCCGACGAGGATCAGTTTGCGGCCGAAGCGGTCGCCGATGTGGCCCATCAGGACGGAACCGAAGGGGCGGGCGACGTAGGCGACGCCGAAGGTCGCGAGCGATGCGACGGTCGCGACCGCCTGGTTCCCCTCGGGGAAGAAGATCTCGGGGAAGACGAGTGCAGCGGCGGTGCCGTAGATCGCCAGGTCGTAGTACTCCAGTGCGCTGCCGCTCCAGGCGGCGAGTGCCGCCTTGCGGGGCGTGCGCTGCACGGTGGTGTTTTCGGTCATCGGGTGCCTCGGGGGGTGGGTCTTCAGTATCGGATACAGGGACGTTAGGGGTGTGGCGCAGCACACGGCAATCGTTTGCCATTTTTTGCCATACTGTCCGCATGTCGGCTGCCCCGCGTTCCCGGAAACGCGCCACCATCACCGATGTGGCCCGCGAGGCAGGGGTCGCGGCGTCCACGGTCTCCCGCGCCTTCACCGACCCGGGCCGGGTCAACGTCGTCACCCGCGATCACATCCTCGAGGTCGCCGACCGGCTCGGCTACGCCCCCAACCCCGCGGCCCGTGCCCTCGAATCGGGACGCACCAACACCCTGGCGCTGCTCGTCCCCGACATCACGAACCCCTTCTTCTCCGGCGTGATCAAGGGGGCCGAGCGCGCCGCCGTCGCCTCCGGCCGGACCCTCGTCCTCGCCGACACGCAGGAGAGCGCGGTCACCGAAGCGCACATCATCCGGCGGTTGGGGCCGGCGGTCGACGGCTTCGTCCTGGCGGCCGCGCGCATGCCCGACGACGAGCTCCGGCGCGTCGCGGAACTCGACGCCGTGACCCTGGTCAACCGCGCGATCCGCGGAATTTCCTGCGTCGTCGCCGATTACGAGACGGGAACACGTCAGATCGTCGACCATCTCGCGTCGCTCGGGCATCGCTCGCTGCTGTTCCTCGGCGGCCCGCCCGAGTCGTGGTCGGGAGCGCGACGGTGGGCCGGTCTGCAGGCGGCGGCACAAGCCCACGACATCGTGGTGCGTCGCTTCGGCCCGTACTCGCCGACGCTCGGAGGCGGTGCCGCCGCGGCCGACGCCGCCGTGGCAGCCGGCGTCACCGCGGTGGTGTGCCACAACGACATGCTCGCGATCGGGGTGCTGCGCCGGCTGCGCGAACGCGGGGTGTCCGTGCCCGGGCACGTGAGCGTGGTCGGTTTCGACAACATCTTCGGGTCCGACCTGTGTCAGCCGTCGCTCACGACGCTCGCCGAACGCACCGAGGACGCCGGGGCGCGAGCCATGGAGATGCTCGCCCGGCAGGCCTACGAGCGGGTCGCGGTGGCCGACGGACTCGTACTCCCGACCCAGCTCGTCGTCCGCGAGTCCACCGGCCCCGCGAGATGAGGGAGGTCGTGTGCGTCTTTTTCGACGAAAACGCACACGACCTCCCCGCAGGTCACCGGTTCGCGAGCTTGTCGGCCAGGAAGGTGAACGTCAGCGCCGACTTGAACGCCGCCTGGGCGTTGTCGGCCGCGCCGCCGTGACCACCTTCGATGTTCTCGTAGTACGAGACGTCGTGTCCCTGTTCCTCCAAACGCGCGACCATCTTGCGCGCGTGCCCGGGATGCACCCGGTCGTCCCGCGTCGACGTGGTGACGAGGATCGGCGGGTAGGCGGCGTCGGGATCGGTGTTCTGGTACGGCGAGTACTTCGACAGGAACTCCCACTCCGCGGGGTTGTCGGGGTCGCCGTACTCGGCCATCCACGATGCTCCGGCGAGCAGCAGGTGATAACGCTTCATGTCGAGCAGCGGCACCTGGCACACGATCGCCCCGAACAGTTCGGGATAGCGCGTGAGCATCACGCCCATGAGCAACCCGCCGTTGCTGCCGCCCTGGGTGCCGAGCTGCGCCGCTGTCGTGATCCCGCGCGCGACGAGATCCTTCGCGACCGCGGCGAAGTCCTCGAAGACCTTGTAACGGTTCTCCTTCAGTGCCTGGGTGTGCCAGGTGGGGCCGTACTCGCCACCGCCGCGGATGTTGGCGATGACGTAGGTGTAGCCCTTCTCGAGCCATGCCCGCCCCACGCCACCGCTGTAGGCCGGCACCATCGAGTTCTCGAACCCGCCGTATCCGTACAACAGTGTGGGCGAAGGGGTTCCGGTGTTGCTGCCGACCACGAAGTAGGGCACCTGTGTGCCGTCGTCGGACGTCGCGAAGTGCTGCTCGACCGTGATGCCCTCGGCGTCGAAGAACGACGGCGCCTGCTTGATCGCCTCCACCGCGCCGCCGACCGTCCCGGACAACAGGGTCGCCGGGATCGTGAATCCGCTGGAGTTGAGGAAGAAGTCGTCGCCGGTGCGCGGATCGACGTCGATGATCGAGGTCGACGTGGCGTCGGGGACGCCCGGCAGTTCCTCGTCGGCCCAGCCGTCGTCACCGGGCGTGAGCACCCGCACGCGGGTCTGCACGTCGCGCAGTGTGACGACGAGCAGGTGGTTCTTCGTCCACGCGTACTGCTCGAGCGAGGTGTGCTCGTCCGGGGCGAACAGCACCGTCATCTCGCGCGAACCGGCGAGGAATGCCGGATAGTCCGCCGCGAGCAGCGTGCCGGCGGGATATCCGAGCCAGTCGGATCGGGTACGCACGAGCAGGTGGTCGCGGTAGACGCTCACCCGCGCGTCGTCGGGAACGTCGAGCCGGACGAGTCCGCCGTCCGCGGTGAGTTCGAACCGGTGCGCCCGGTAGAAGTCGATCGCGCGGTCGACGAAGGTGCGTTCGTATCCTGGTGTGTCGTCGTACCACGCGGAGACGGCGACATCGCTGCGCTCACCCTCGAAGACCGTCTCGGCCTGCTCGATCGGCGTGCCGCGACGCCATTTCTTCGCGAGACGCGGGTAGCCCGAGTCGGTGAGCGACCCGTCGCCGAAATCGCTTCCGACGTAGACGGTGTCGGCATCGATCCACCCGATGTCGGTCTTCGCCTCGGGCAGTTCGAAACTGTCCGGGCCCGAGAGGAATCGCCGCTCGACGAGGTCGAACTCGCGGATCACGCTCGCATCGGCACCACCGCGCGACAGGCTGATGAGCGCGCGGGTCTGGTCGGGCCGCAGCACCTGGGCTCCCGACCACACCCAGTTCTCACCCTCCTCCCCGGCGACGGCGTCGAGGTCGACGAGGACGTCCCAGTCGGGTTCGTCGCGCAGATACTGCTCCATCGTCGTGCGACGCCACAGGCCGCGCACATGCTCGGCGTCCCGCCAGTAGTTGTAGAGGTACTCACCCCGCCGACGGGCGTACGGAATGCGGGCGTCGGTGTCGAGCACCTCGCGGATGCGGGATTCGAGGTCGGTGAAGCCGCCGGTGCGGGTGTACGTCTCGACCGTTCGGTCGTTCCGGGCACGCACCCAGTCGAGTTGTTTCTCGCCGGTGACGTCCTCGAGCCACAGGTACGGATCGGTCGTGTCGTCGCTCATGACCCATTCATACCCGCCCCGCACCTGCCGCGGGCGGCAGGCAGACTGTGACCTCGTGCAGATGCATCCGTCGGACGCGCGCCGAGAATGGCTCGGCGACCGAATCCCGGGCGACCTGTTCGCCCTCTACTGTTTCGACGCCCCCGCGGTTCCGGTCGCCGAGGTGCTCGCCGACCTCCGGTCACGGGTGGCGGCGATGGGGGAGCTCCAGGTGCGGATGGTCGAGGTACCCGCGGGTCTCGACTATCCCTACTGGACAGCGCACGCGCCCACCGAGGATCGGTTCGTCGTCCACGAATCCGGCAGCTACGGGCAGGTGCTCGACGTGCTGTCCGGGCTCGTCGCGACCCGCGTCGACGTCACCGTCTCACCGTGGCGCTTGCACATCTTCCAGCAGGTCGCCGATGCTCCGCGCGGAAACGGTCCCGCGCTCGTCGTCGTCCTGCAGATGTCGCACGCCTTCGCCGACGGGGTGCGCACGTCCGCGCTGGCCCGGGACCTGTTGTCGGGCATCGCCACACCCACGACCCCGCCGCGTGCCCCCTCGCCGGCCGGGATGCTCGCGCGCGCTCTCCTGCGGCTGCCTCTGTCGATCCCGCGGGTGATCGCCGACGGGCGACGGGCGGTCGAAGCGCAACGGCAACTCGCCGACCCGTCGGTTCCGCAACCCGCCCCGGGGAGGCCGCTGGTGGCCGTGAACACCGCGCCCGGACCGCGCCGGGCGGTGCGCACAGTCGTGGTCGACACCGCAGACCTGCGCCGCGTCGGCACCGTCACCGTCGGTGCGCTCACCGTGATCGGTGCCGCCCTGTCGGACTTCCTCGGTGTCGGCGAACTGTCCGCGGAAGTACCGGTCGCGGTGCCCACCGCGACCTCCCGCAACAGTTACCGCAACGTCGGAGTCGACCTGCACTGCACCATCCGCGACCCGCACGAGCGTGCCGTGGCGATCGCCGCCGACCTGGCGTCGCAGCGGATCCGCGCGCGCCACCCCGCGATGGCGGTACGCGCCCGCACCGACGATCACGTCCCGGCACCGCTGCTGCGCTTCGGCACCGACCGCCTCGACCTGTCCGTCGTCCCGCCCACCGTCACCGGCAACACCGTCGTCTCGAGTGTGGACCGCGGCCGGGCCGACCTGGAACTCGGTGGCGGCCGGGTGCGGTTCACCTCCGGCTTCCCCGGCTTGTCGCCGGTGCAGGCCCTCACGCACGGCGTGCACGGGATCGGCGAGGCGGTGACCCTCTCGGTGACGACCTCCCCGGAGGTGGTCGATGCGACCGGTCTCGCTCGGTACGTCACCCTGCTGCGCGAGGCGGTCGCCGCGCTGTAGCGTGCCCCGAATCGAACGATGGAGGGGTACATGGCGGTATATGCGGTGACGGGTGCCGCGTCGGGAATGGGCAGGGCGAGCGCGGAACGGTTACGGGCTGCCGGGCACACGGTGATCGGCATCGACCTGAAGGACACCGAGGTCACGGCGGATCTGTCCACCCCCCAGGGCCGCTCCGATGCAGTCCGCACGACGCTCGAGCTGGCGGGCGGCCGTCTCGACGGCGCCGTACTCGCCGCGGGGCTGGGTCCCACCCCGGGCAAGGAGAAGATCGTCGCGCAGGTCAACGTGCGGGGCGTGATCGACCTGCTCGTCGGCTGGCGGCCGGCGCTGGTCGCCTCCGGCAACAGCAAGGTCGTGGTGTTCGGGTCCAACTCGACGACGACGACGCCCGGCGTGCCGAACTCGGCGGTGAAGGCGTTCCTCGCCGGCGACATGGACAAGGGCGTCGCCCGCGCCACGCGCATCCCGCAGACGGGTCCGCCGTTCACCTACGCGGCGTCGAAGATCGCCGTGACCCGGTGGGCGCGCCGGGCTGCGGTAACCCCCGAGTGGGCAGGAGCGGGTATCCGCCTCAACGTCCTCGCACCGGGAGCGATCTCCACCCCACTGCTCGACGCGCAGCTCGACAGTCCCCTCGGGAAGGCGGTCGAAAGCTTCCCCGTTCCGCTCGGCGGCTTCGGGAAGCCCGAGGAGATCGCGCAGTGGGTCGAGTTCATGCTGTCCCCGGCGGCGGACTTCATGACGGGCAGCGTCGTGGTGGTCGACGGCGGCACGGAGGCCTACTTCCGCCCCGACGACTGGCCGGTGCGGGTTCCGCTCCGGTCGATCCCCCGGTACCTGCTCGCCATGCGGAGGTTCGGACGCCGGAAGTGAGGGTCCGCGCGGCGCGGACCCTCACCGGGCTCTCACGTCAGGCGAAACAGTCGCCGAATCCGTAGAACGCGTCGAACGCCCCGGTGGGCATCACGTCCACCGCGTTCACGCGGTAGGACGGGTACGAGGCCTGCATCAGGTCGCGCACGAACCGCAGGGCGTGGATCGCGTCGACGGCGTCGACGGTGATGACGAGCTGGGCGCGGCCGTTGTCGCTGCGCCCCACCGCCCCGTGGTGCGGGACGATCGGTTCGATGAGGTCGACGGTCTCGGCGTCGGTCAGGCGATCGAGGTCGGCGTCGAGTTCGATCATCGCGTTGTATTCCATGTGGGTTCTCCCGTGTCGAACACCCGAGCGGCCTCGCGCCGCGCGGGTTGATCTCGACGGGGAACACGCACGGCGACATCATGCCCGAACCGGATGACCCACGCCATCATCCGATCGGGGAACGGTCGGGCCGGCCGAACACCGCGCGCTCACGCCGTCGTTGCCGGCGGGAGAACACGGCGGCCATCAACCGCACCGCGAGAGGCAGTTCCCCGCGTACCCGTGCGGTCTCCTCCTCGGTCATCACGGCGAAGAAGCGGGTGAGGTCGAAGTCTGCCCTACCGCCGCGCTGGGCGTCCTTCTCGAACCGCTGCCACGCCTCGGACGGGACATGCCCGGTGATGAGCGGGAAGACGGACCGCTCCTCGTCCGCGATGTGCTCGTGGAGCAGGTCGCTCAGTATGCGGAAGGTACGCGCGAAACCGGCCACCGCCGCCGGTTCGGGGAGCCCGCGGGTGAACTCGCCGAGCTCGTCGAGGAGCGGGTCGAGTTCGTCGTGGTCGTCGGTGAGTTCGGTGAAGTCGACGTGGGGTCCGGCCGAGGCGGTGATCAACGGCCAGAGCGCGAGGTCCTCCACGTTGTGATGGTGGTGGAGACTCGCGACGAACAGGCCGACGTAGTCGGCGGTCGCCGCGTAGCGGGCCCTGTCGAAGCTCGACGGATCTGCGAGCATCCGGTCGGCCAGTTCGCTGAGCCGGGTGACGTCACGGAGGATCACGCGGTGCGCCAGGCGCATTCCGAGCAGCTCGTCGTCGGTGGTGAGGCGCGGGGTGAGGGATGCGGAAGTCATGCCGGTAGCGTGCGCGGCCGGACTTGGAACCCACTTGGCGCCGAGCACACGCCAGGGGTCGGTGCGCACCAAGTGGTCACCGAGAACGTCTCCGCGTGCTCGGTCCGTGAGCATCACTCCACGCTTTCCGTACCGTCCCAGCGCCGGCGGTGTCGTCGTCGCATTCGCACTCGATTGCCGCGCGGACTCCCGTTCGCCGCGGTCGGCGTGCTCATCCCGCGGGCGACCGATCGCTCTCGGCGGGATGCGGCGCCGCCGACCGCCCGGCGCGCAGACGCTCCGCTGTTCGTGTGACGAGTTCCGACGCGGCGGCCTGCCACCGGGTCGCCGCATCGGTGTCTCCCGTGACCTCCGCGGTCTCGGCGAGCGCGAGATCCACGGGACCCGCATAGAACGAGCCCGAATCCAGCCCTGCGATCCGGCCCGAGAACGGGAGGAGTTCGGTGTGCAGTGCGCGCGCTGCGTCGACCTCCCCGAGACGAGCGGCCGCACGGGCGCGGAAGGTCGTCATGGCGAGCCAGTAGTAGTCGCGCGCATACGGTCTGCTCGTCTCCCACAGCCGGCGGGCGCGGTCGTCGTCGCCCCGGTCGAGCAGTGCAAGGATCAAGGGGAACCGGATGGCGTGGGGCCGGACCGTCTCGATGGTGTCCAGTTCCTCCACGAGGGAGGAGAAGTCGTCGCGTACCACGGCGACGCCGATGCGACCGAGCGTGCCGATCCACTGTGCCACCGTCATGCCCTGGGCGTGCAGCGCCGCCGAGATCTCGTCGTAGCGGCACAATCCGTTCTCGAGGCGGCCCGCCATCGTCTCGATCAGCGCCTCGAAGATGGCGAGGACCCCGAGCATCTGTGCCAGCTGGTGGCCGGCCGCGGATCGTGTTGCCAGGGCGGCGCTCTCGTAGGCCTGTCCGAAGTCGGTCAAGGCGGTCGCGGCGAGGAACCGCTGGAAGTGCGCCACCGAGACGAATCCCTCGTCGCCCACCGCGGTCGCGATCTCGAGCAGTCGGGCGGCGTTGCCCAGCCGCTCGTGGACGAGGTCGGGGCCGAAGGCGACATAGCCGACGGCGTTGAGTGCGCGCACGAGAATTACCGGGTCGCCGCATTCCTCTGCTGCCGAGCGTGCTTCGAGCGCCGCGGCGAGGCATTCCGCGTCATCGAGTCCTTCGAGTTCGAAGACGCGGGTCACGAGGAGCAGGGCGCGGTCGCTCGCGGTGACGCCGCCTCGGGCCAGCGCGACGTCGATCGCGTCGAGTATCTCGGAGTCGGGCACGCTGTCGGTCCGGATCGTCCACACCACCGGTGCCGACCACGATACGAGAGCACGTACGAGGGCGTCACCGTCACCGAGCGAGCGGGCGATCCTCACCGCGCGCAATCGCGTCTCCCGAGCGCCGACGATGTCTCCGGTACGGGCCTGAGGGCCCACCCGGCCGACGAGAATCCCGAGCAACAGCCGGTCGTGGGGGTCGACTGCGTCCTCCCACAGCGACAGCGCGGCACTCCACAGTTCGAAGGCGTCCCGGAAGGAGTACTGCCGCTCGGCGGCACGCGCCCCCTCGACGACGTACCCCGCGCATCGTTCGGCGGTCGCGGGCGTGGCCGCACCGATCGCGTGATGCGCGAGTGCCGTGGGGTCCGGTGGGTTCCGGCGCGCCAACGCGTCCAAGGCTGCGGCGTGGATCCTCCTGCGCCGCATGGCGGGTATCGCGTCGTAGAGGGTCTCCCGTACGAGATCGTGGCCGAAGCGGAGGCGATCGGGTCCCGGTTCGGCGAGGATTCCGGTGACCACGGCGGGTTCGAGCGCATCGATCATGCTCTCCTCGTCGTCGTCACCGACCTCGCACAGGATGGACAGGTCGAAGTCGCGTCCGAGCACCGCACCGCGGCGCAGAGTGACGACGGTCCGTTCGGGGAGCCGGGAGATGCGGCGCGCGAGGATGTTCCGCACACCCTCGGGGACGTTGCCCCGCAGCGCGCCGACCCCTTCCGACGCGATCAGGCGGCAGTACTCCTCGACGAAGAGCGGGTTCCCGTCCGTCTGCCCGAGGAGGTCCGTGAGGGTGGTCTCGTCGAGTTCGGGCGCACCTAGGCGTCGCGCGATCGTGCGTGCCTCGTCGCGGCCCACGCCCCCGAGGACGATCCGGGTTCCCGGTGTCCCCGCGGTCGCGGCCCAGGTGGCGTGCAGATCGTCGGTGGTCTCGCCGGGACGGAAGGTGGCCACGACAAGGGTCGCCGACCTGCGGGCGGAGGCCGCGATGTGCCGTAGGACCTGCAGCGTGGGTTCGTCCGCGCGGTGGAGGTCGTCGAGGACGAGCACGGTTCGTCGGTCCGGCAGCGACAGCTGTCGTTCGAGTGCCCGGCTCAGTTCGAACGGCGATACGGGTGGCTCCGGAAGCCCGAGCTCGCGCAGGATCTCGGTCCACGGCCAGGCCGGCGGCGCTCCGTCGATCTCGGGGCACGATCCCCAGGCCGGGGAGCGGCCCGAATCCGCGATCCGTCGCACGAACGCCCCGGCGAGGGCGCTCTTGCCTTCGCCGGCATCGCCGGAGATCCACACCAGCTGCAGACCGTCGGTGTCGGATCGCCGGGCCGCCTGCACGAGGAGGTCGAGTTCGTTTCCACGACCGACGATCTCGTCGTCCGGTTCCGGATCGTCCCGCAGCGGAACGGTCGCCGGGGTGTCGGTGCGCGCCGGTGACAGCGACGCCCGCTGGTTCAGGATGTCGTGTTCGAGTTGTCGTAGTTCGGGCGAGGGATCGATGCCCAGCTCGTCGAGCAGGTACTCGCGGGTGCGGTGCAGGGCGGCCAGTGCCTCGGCCTGTCGGCCGCAGCGGTACCGGGCCAGTGCCAGCACACGGACGGCGAACTCGCGTCCGGGATTGTTCTGGACGTGGTGTTCGAGTCCGTCGGCCGCGAGTTCGGCGCGACCGTCGTCGAGGTGGGCGTGGGCGCGTGCCTCCAGGGCGGTGGCGTGGACCTGCGCGAGCCGGTCACTCTCGTTGCGCGCCCAGTCGGCGTCGAGGTGCTCGTGGTACGGCACTCCCTTCCACAGGTCCAGTGCCTGCGACAGCATCCCGATGCGCGAGCTGTTGTCGTCGACGGTCAGCGCCTCGGTGACGAGCCGGTCGAAATGCCACGCGTCGACGGCCCGGTGCGGCAACCGCAGTGCGTAACCGGGTGGTGCGGTGACGATCACCGACGACGGTGTGCGCGGAGCTCGCGACGGTTCGAGCAGGCGCCGCAGATTCGAGACATGGACCTGGAGCGCGGCCAGAGCCTTCGGGGGAGGACTGCCGGACCACAGATCTTCGATCAGCAGGTCGGTCGAGACGACATGACCTGCCGCGACGAGCAGTCGCGCGAGCACCGCCCGGGCCCCGGGACCACCGGTGGGCACCGTCCGGTCGCCGACCGTCACGACGGTCGGACCCAGCACGCTGATGTGCACGGGCTCGGCGGCTGTCGCGGTCGCAGTCATGATCGCGCCAGATTAGCGGTGGTGCAGGCGCGAACGCGAGAGTCGGCGGCCGATGTCGGTGGGTCGGCGCGATGCCGAACAGGAGCGCGTCGACGCCGGCGCGGAACGCACGATCGTTCGCCTCGGTACCGCTGTCAGTGCCGTCGTGGGGGCGTTTCGCGAGCTGCTCTCGGCCTCCGCGCCTGTACCCGCGTATGCGGCGTGGCCGCTGCACCGTCCGGTGCGGTCGGCGCTCGGCTGGTGCGTCGTGCTGCTCGCCGTGACGGTCCCGCTCGCCGGATCCGGGAGCTACCGGACGGTAACCGGACCATCGGCAGACACCGGAATCGGGCGGGACTACCCTGTATATCCGTGACCTCACACTATGACGTCGTTGTCCTCGGAGCCGGTCCCGGTGGGTACGTCGCTGCTATCCGCGCGGCACAGCTGGGACTGAGCACCGCCATCATCGAGCAGAAGTACTGGGGTGGTGTCTGCCTGAACGTGGGCTGTATCCCCTCCAAGGCGCTTCTCCGCAATGCCGAGTTGGCGCATCTCTTCAAAAAAGAGGCCAAGACCTTCGGCATCTCGGGAGATGTGTCCTTCGACTTCGGTGCCGCCTACGACCGCAGCCGCAAGGTCGCGGACGGCCGCACCAAGGGCGTGCACTTCCTCATGAAGAAGAACAAGATCACCGAATACGACGGTAAGGGCTCGTTCGTCGACGCCAAGACCATCGAGGTGGCCCTCACCAAGGGTGGCACCGAACAGGTGACCTTCGACAACGTCATCATCGCCACCGGCTCGGTCACCAAGCTGCTGCCGGGCACCGAGCTCAGCGACAACGTCGTCACCTACGAGGAGCAGATCCTCACCCGCGACCTTCCCGAGTCCATCGTCATCGTCGGTGCCGGTGCCATCGGCATGGAGTTCGGCTACGTCCTGAAGAACTACGGGGTCGACGTCACCATCGTCGAGTTCCTCGACCGCGCACTGCCCAACGAGGACGCCGACGTCTCCAAGGAGATCGCCAAGGCGTACAAGAAGCTCGGCATCACCATCAAGACCGGTGCCGCCGTGCAGAAGATCTCGGACGACGGTTCGAAGGTGACCGTCGAGATCAAGGACAACAAGTCCGGCAACGTCGAGACCGTCACGGTCGACAAGGTGCTGCAGTCGGTCGGCTTCGCGCCGCGCGTCGAGGGCTACGGTCTCGAGAACACCGGCGTCGAGCTCACCGACCGCGGTGCCATCGCGATCGACGAGCGCATGCGCACCAATGTCGAGGGCATCTATGCCATCGGCGACGTCACCGCGAAGCTGCAGCTCGCGCACGTCGCGGAGGCGCAGGCCGTGGTCGCGGCCGAGACCATCGGCGGTGCCGAGACCCTCGAGCTCGGCGACTACCGCATGATGCCGCGCGCGACCTTCTGCCAGCCGCAGGTCGCCTCCTTCGGTCTCACCGAGGAGCAGGCGAAGGCCGAGGGCTACGACGTGAAGGTCGCGACCTTCCCGTTCACCGCCAACGGCAAGGCACACGGTCTGGGCGATCCCACCGGCTTCGTCAAGCTCATCGCCGACAAGACCCACGGTGAACTCATCGGTGGCCATCTCATCGGCCCCGACGTCTCGGAGCTGCTGCCCGAGCTGACCCTGGCCCAGAAGTGGGACCTCACGGTCAACGAGCTCGCGCGCAACGTCCACACGCACCCGACGCTCAGCGAGGCGCTGCAGGAGGCCATCCACGGTCTCGCAGGACACATGATCAACTTCTGAGGATGCGGGGCCGACCCGAGGCCCCGCGTTCACCCTTCTTCCGTGTGGGCGGATCCCCGCTCGGATGTACCGGCTCAGCCCGTGACGACTCGACCGTCGTCGCGGGCTGACGTCGTTCCGGACTCCTGCCGGGGAATTCTCGGATGAAGGTGCCCTTACTGCCGGGTGGGAATCCTCTATAGTCGTCGCAAGGACGCCACGGCCGGCCCCTGATCCGCGCAGCGGCCGACCGGATCGTCTCCGTACTCGGAAGTCCGACGCCCGCCGCCGGGCGCTTCGGATGCGATCGGCATCGTCGCCACGAAGAAGGAAGCGTGATGAGTGCACAGCAGGTCGAGGGCAGGCTCACCCGTATCGAGGGCCTCGCGCAGCCGAACCCGGGCGAGGGGAGCGGCCCGCGGATCGAGAAGCTGGCGGCGGTCACCGGCGCCACCGTCGTGCGTCTGTCCTTCACCGCCGGGCAGACGATGGACGACCACAAGGCCGGCGCCCCGATCCTCGTGCAGACCGTCACCGGGGACATCGCGTTCAGCACCGCCGACGAGACCGTGTCGCTGCTGCCGGGTACCGCGGTCCACGTCGACGCGGGCATCGTGCACCGCCTCGTCGCGAACGCCGATTCTGTGGTGCAGCTGACGATCCTGCGCTGACGATTGTCCCCGCTTCCACACGGAAGCGAATCCGCACGTGCGGCGTGTATGCACGCGTAGTGTGTCGCCATGGCGGAACGCGGCGCTCGCCCACACGTGCACCCGGTTCGGAGATGGTTGCTGCGCACGGTGCGGCACCTGTTCACACCTCTGCGGCCCGACGACTATCTCGAGATGATCAACCCGCTCTGGACGACCCGCGAACTGCGCGGCCGTGTCGAGCGGGTCGTCCCCGAGGGCGCCGACGCCGCGTCGGTGCTCATCCGCCCGGCCTACGAGTGGCGGGGGCATGAGCCCGGCCAGTACGTGCGGCTCGGCGTGATCATCGACGGCGTCTACCACTGGCGGGCGTATTCGCTCACCTCCGACCCGGATCCGGTCGACGGCCTCATCAGCGTCACGCCCAAGCTCGTCGAGAACGGTGTGGTCTCGCCGTATCTGGTCCGCAAGCTCGAACCGGGCGACATCGTCCGGCTCGGCGAGGTGGAGGGCGTGTTCACACTGCCCGACCCGCTGCCCCGGAAGATGCTGTTCGTCAGCGCAGGCAGCGGGATCACGCCGATCATGAGCATGCTGCGCAGCCTCGACCACCGCGACCGCGTCGACGACGTCGTGGTCGTGCATTCCGCCCGCACCCCCGACGAGGTGATCTTCTCGTCGGCCCTGCGCGAGCTCGACGACCGCCATCCCGGGCTGCGCCTCGAAGTGTGGCTCAGCGGTGAACGCGGCCGCATCACTCCCGGCGACCTCGACGAACTGTGCCCCGATTGGCGCGAGCGCGACGCCTTCTGTTCGGGTCCGCGCGACCTGCTCGACGCCCTCGAAGAACACTGGGACGAACACGGCGATCCCGAAAGATTCCACCTCGAACGTTTCCAGCCGATCATCGGCGGGAATGCCGGGAGCGGTGAAGGCGGCACCATCCACTTCCTCGACAGCGAGAAGGAGGTGGAGTGCGACGGCGGAACACCCATCCTGGTCGCAGGGGAGAACGCCGGCCTGAAGTTGCCGTACGGCTGTCGTATCGGCATCTGCCACACATGCGTCGGAACACTGAGATCCGGACAACTCCGGGACCTGCGAACCGACGAGGTGAGCGAGCCCACCGGGGCGGCGGTGCGTACCTGCATCCACACCGCGGAGGGCGACATCGAAATCGAACTGTGAAGCAACCGGCTTCGAAGCAGGGGGCGTCGTGACGAGAAGCATCGACAGGGCCGATACCGGGTCGCGGGAACTGCAGAGTCCGCTCGCGCATCTGAGCGACGACGATCTCGAGCAGATCGCGAAGGAATTCGACGCCATCCACGACGAGGTGTACTCGAGCCTCGGCGACAAGGACCGGCAGTACATCAAGAACGTCATCGCGGCGCAGCGTCAACTGGTCGTGGCGGGGCGGGTGCTGCTGTTCGCGTCGTCGTCGAAGCCCGCATGGGTGGCCGGGACGGCCTGCCTCGGCCTGGCGAAGATCCTCGAGAACATGGAGATCGGCCACAACGTCATGCACGGCCAGTGGGACTGGATGAACGATCCGGACATCCACTCGTCGGTGTGGGACTGGGACACCGCCTCCACCGCGGAAGCGTGGAAGCACTCGCACAACTACATCCACCACACGTTCACCAACATTCGCGGTCTCGACAAGGACCTCGGCTACGAGATCATGCGGATCGACCCACACCAGAAGTGGCACCCCGTCTACCTCGCGCAGCCCGTCTACAACGCGCTGCTCACCGTGCTGTTCGAGTGGGGTGTCGCGCTGCACGACCTCGACCTCGAGGCGCTGTGGGCCGGAGAGAAGTCGGCCGGGCAGGTGCTCGAGGAACTGAAGGGCATCGCCGGTAAGGCCCGGGCCCAGTTCGTCAAGGACTACGTCGGCTGGCCGCTGGTGAGCGCCGCGCTGTTCGGTCTCGCGCAGGTCGCGCTGCAGGGCCGGTTGCCCCAGCCGAAGACCTCACGTCTGGGGCGGCGACTGCGCTCGACGAGCACGGGGCCGATCGGTAAGGGCCGCCCCGGAAAGTTCCGTACCGCAGCCGATCTCGCCGACCGGTATCTGCCCGGTGTCGAGAAGACCTTCCTCGCGACCGTGCTCGCCGACGTCACGGCCAACATCATCCGCAACGTGTGGGCGCACGCGATCATCTTCTGCGGGCACTTCCCCGACCAGACCTACACCTTCTCGAAGAAGGAGGTCGAGAACGAGTCGCGCGGAGGGTGGTACGTGCGGCAGCTCGTCGGCGCCGCGAACATCGAAGGCACCCCGCTGTTCCACGTCATGAGCGGCAATCTCGGCTACCAGGTGGAGCACCATCTGTTCCCCGACATGCCGAGCACCCGCTACGCGGAGGTCGCGCCGAAGGTCAAGGACATCTGCGAACGCTACGAACTGCCCTACAACTCGGGCAGACTGGGCAAGCAGTGGTTCATGGTGCACCGCACCATCGCCCGGCTCGCCTTCCCGGGCGGCAAGCCCCGGCCCAAGCCCGGACCGTACCGACGCTCGCAGGATCCCCAGGGTGGGCCCGCCCCCAGCGAGGCCGCGCGGTTCCGCGACCGCCTACCCGCCGATCATCCCGACGCCGGACCCGAACACGACGGTAGCGGCGTGAAGGTCGACCCGCCGCCCCGTTGACCGCTCACCGAGATCACGACGCCCGGTAGGCCTTCCAGCCACCGAACCCGGTGATGTCCACCGCGTCCTTCGCGGCGTCCTGCGTGCATCCGAAACCGACGACCCACCGCCCGTCCGCCAGTTCGACACTCGTCAACGTCATCGGGGCGGGGAGCGCGGCGAGGAAGCGTCCGAGGCCGGCCTCCGACAGGCGGAACAGTTCGCCGGCGATCGCGGCGCCCTCGCCCGGTGCGTGCCGCACCAGTCCCGGCTTGGGTGGTGTCGTGTTCAGCGCGGCGAGACGGTACGCGTCGGAGGTGTGCACTTCCTCGACGAACCGCGCCCCGAGCTCCTCGAACTGGAAGTGCAGTGGCTGACCGCGAAGGTGCGCTCCGAAGACCGCGAGTTCCACACCGGACTCGACGACGCGCGGCGCATCCACACCGTTCAGCGCGGCCGCGACGTCCACTGCCACCTGATCGGCGAAGGCCGGGACCACGACCATGACCCCGAACGGATCGCCGTCCGCCGTGGGTGCGCCCGGAACGGCCACCGCCGCCATGTCCAGTAGGTTGCAGAAGTTGGTGTAGGTGCCCATCCGTCGATTGACGGCGATCGGATCGGCCTCCACTGCAGCGATCGTCGGGTGTTCCGTCGTCGTCGGGAGCAGCAGCCCGTCGAACCCGGTGAGCAGTTCAGCTGCGAACGCCTTGACGTGGGTGAGGGTGTCGAGGTCCTCGACGAGTTCGTACGCGGCGGGCTTCTTCGCGTCGGCGACGATCGCGGCGACGGTGGGATCGGCGCCCTCCGGCGCCGTCGACAGGAACTCGCCGACAGCGGCGTAGCGTTGGGCCACCACGGCACCGTCGTACAGCAGCAGCGCCGCGTCGAGCAGCGGAGAGATGTCCACCTCGACGATTTCGGCGCCGGCCTCGCGCGTCGTCGCCACCGTGCGGGCGAAGGCGTCGCGGTAGTCGTCGCACAGAGCCTCGAGATCCTCGGCGCGCGGCACCGCGACACGCAGAGCGTTCGACGCGGCGAGTCGCACGTCCGCGGGCCATGCCCTGCTGCGCGTATCTCGGGATTCGGGTCCGGCCATCACCCGGACCGCGGTCGCCGCGAGGTCGAGCGACGGCGCGAAGACCGTGAGGCAGTCGTAGTCGACGCACGCCGGCACCACGCCGTGCGCCGGGATCACGCCGAGGGTGGCCTTGACACCGACGATTCCGTTCAGCGCGGCCGGGACGCGTCCCGAACCGGCGGTGTCGGTGCCCAGCCCGATGTCGGCGATGCCGAGCGCCACCGCGACCGCCGAACCCGAACTCGAACCGCCCGAGACCTTCTCGGGATCCCAGGCGCACCGCACCGCCCCGTACGGGCTGCGGGTCCCGACGAGACCGGTGGCGAACTGGTCGAGGTTGGTCTTGCCCAGGACGACGGCGCCGGCGGCGATCAGGCGCTCGACACCCGAGGCGGTCTCCTCGGGGACGTACGCGAACTCGGGACATGCAGCGGTGGTGGGGATTCCGGCGACGTCCACGTTGTCCTTGACCGCGACGACCAGACCGGCGAGCGGCAGTGACTCACCGGCGGCGACCCGGGCGTCCACGGCGGCGGCCTCGGCGAGGAGATCGTCGGCGCCGCGCAGCGCGATCCACACTTCGGGGCGCTCCACCTCGCCGATACGGCGCAGCGCGGCACGCACGCGATCGGTGGCGGACACCTTCGCCGGGGAGACGGGCGCCGCAGCTGTATACATCGTCGTGGACATGGCTGTATACGCTATGGACCGGCAATGACGCCGCTGTGACGTTGTGTAACAGCCTTGTTAGGGATGTCCTCTCCGGCCGGGTGCGGCAGGGGCGGACGGATCAGAAGTCGCGTTCGATCTGCAGGACACCGATGGTCGTGGCGAGGGCGTCGTATTGCGTGACCAGCAGACAGAATTCGATGAGCCTGCGGTCGTCGTAGTACTGCGCGAGCGACGACCACGTCTCGTCGGACAGGTGCTTCGTGGTCACGAGCTCGTCGACGGCGGCGAGAAGCGTACGGTGCCTCGGCTGCCAGTCCGGATCGCCGGGTCCGGCGACGATACGGTCGCGCACCTCGTCGGTGATCCCCGCGCGGCGGCCCAGACGGGTGTGATGGTCGAATTCGTAACCGCACTCGCGTAGATGCGCTACCCGCAGGATGACCATCTCCGACTCGAACCGGCCGAGGCGGCCGAACGGCATGAGCATGCCCGCATAGTGCAGCCATCCGCGGAACAGTCGCCCGGTGCGGCCGAGCGTGCTGAACAGGTGGGCGTCCGAGGTACCCCCGGCAGCGGACAGGGCCTTCCATGTCACCCAGTTGAGCGGGCCGAGTTCCTTGAAACGTCCGGGCTGGATGCGGGGTGTCATGAGCGCCAGTGTGCCCGAACGAGCTCGTCGGGTCACGCGGAACGGTCGGGGCTCCACGGATGCGGGTCAGTCGCGGACGGCGCGGGCCATCCGCGCGAAGGTGCGTGCCTCCTCGGCGCGTCGCACGACCACCGATCGCGAGGTGTCGATGTGGGCGAGCAGCAGGTCGTGGGCGTCGTCGAGCTTGTCGGCGAGAACGAGTTCGGCGACCGCGATGTGCTCGTCGACGGTGGCGGCGATGCGATCGGGGGTCAGGTAGTCGAACATCCGCACCGGACGCACCTTGGCGTTCACCGAGGACAGGGCGTCGCACAGGGCGCGATTGCCGGAGGCGGCGAGCAACGTCATGTGGAAGCGTTCGTCCAGCGTGACGAAACCGGCGTCCGGTTCGGGCGGATGGCTGCGAATCTCGTACCAGTGGTCGAGCTCGGGGCCGAGGACGTCGGGGTCGTGCCGTACCGACTCGTCCGCGAGCACCCGGCGGATCCCGCGCAGCTCCAGGATGGTGCGCAGCTCGTACAGGTCGGCGAGGTCGTCGAAACGCGGACGGTAGGGATACAGTCCCTGGTCACGACGCTCGACGAGCCCGTCGGACACCAGCCGGGCGAGGGCCTCGCGCACCGGAGTGCGCGACACCCCGTACTGCTCGGCGAGCCGTTTCTCGCTGAGCCGTTCGTCGGGGGAGAGTGTGCCGGACATCAGACGGGCACGCAGCGCCGTGTAGACGCGTTCGCGGCGGGTGTCGGCGGCCATCAGATCGCCATTGCTGCGCGGACGGTGGCAGCGGCGTCGACACCACCTTCCCCGGTGGAGGTGATACGCCCGGATTCGAGGACGTAGTAGTGCAGGGCGTTGTCGAGAGCGAAACCGATGTGTTGTTCGACGAGCAGCACCCCGAGGTCGCCGCTACGGCCGAGTTCGACGATGGTGTTCTCGATCTCGGCGACCACCGAGGGCTGGATGCCCTCGGTGGGCTCGTCGAGGACGAGCATGCGCGGTTCGGTGATCAGGGCGCGGGCGATGGCGAGTTGCTGGCGCTGGCCGCCGGAGAGCAACCCTGCCCGGCGGTCGAGCAGCGGGACGAGGGCGGGGAACAGGTCGAGCATGTCGGCGACGAGCGCGCGGCCGTTGCGCCTGGTGTCCGCGACGACCTGCAGGTTCTCGCGGCAGGTGAGCTGGCCGAAGGACTGCTGCCCTTGCGGGACGTAGGCCAGACCCCGGGCGACGCGGGCGGACGGTCGCAGCGAGGTGACGTCCTCACCGTCGAAGAGGATCTTTCCTTTCGTGACGGGCAGCAGGCCGACGGCGGCGCGCAGCAGGGTGGTCTTGCCGGCGCCGTTGTGGCCCATGACCGCGACGGACCTGCCGGTCGGGACGGTGAGGGAGAGTCCGTGCAGGATCTCGGTGCGGCCGTAACCGGCGTGGACGTCGACGAGTTCGAGCATCATGCCTCCTGAGGTGCGGTGGCGGTCCCGAGATAGACCTGCTGGACCTGCGGGTCGTTCTGGACCTGGTCGACGGTGCCCTCGGCGATGACCTTGCCGCGGGCGAGGACGGTGACGGAGGTGGCGAAGGCGCGCATGAAGTCCATGTCGTGCTCGACGACGACCACGGTGCGCTGGGCGCCGATGCGGCGCAGCAGTTGCCCGGTCTCCTCGCGTTCGTCGTGGCTCATGCCGGCGACGGGTTCGTCGAGGAGCAGGACGTCGGCGTTCTGGACGAGCAGCATGCCGATCTCGAGCCACTGCTTCTGCCCGTGGGCGAGGATCCCGGCGGGGGTGTCGCGGTGGGCGGTCAGGCCGATCGTTTCGAGGGCTTCCTCGATCTCGGGCAGCACGCCGCTGCGGCGGCGGAGCAGGTGCCAGGGAGAACGACCGGCACCGGCAGCGATGTCGAGGTTCTGCAGGACCGACAGTTCCTCGAAGACCGAGGCGGTCTGGAAGGTGCGGCCGACGCCGAGCCGCGCGATCCTGTGGGTCTTCTTGCCGAGCAGTTCGACGCCGGACTTGGTGATCGAGCCGGTCGCGGGCACCAGGCCGGTGACGGCGTCGACGAGGGTGGTCTTGCCGGCACCGTTGGGGCCGATGAGGAACCGCAGGTCGCCTTGGAGGAGGGTCAGGTCCACGCCGTCGACGGCGGTGAAGCCGTCGAAGGTGACACGCAGGTCGCGGATCTCGAGGTAGTCGCTGCTCATACCGGCGTTGCCGCCGTAGACGGGTGTGCTCATCGGGCGCGCTCCATCGCGGGAAGGTCGGCGGGTTCGGGTTGGGGTTCGGGTTCGGATGTCGGATCCGGAGGGGTGGTGCGGCGGCGCCGGCGCAGCAGGGTGATCACTCCGGCCAGGCCGGCGGGGAAGAAGCCTACGACGACGATGAACAGCAGGCCCTGGGCGTAAGTCCAGGCGGAGGGGAAGTTCTCCGACAGGGCGGTCTGTGCCCAGGCGACGCCGATGGCGCCGAGGACCGGGCCGAGCAGGGTGTTGCGTCCGCCGATGGCCACGCCGATGAGGAACGCGATCGACGGGACGATGCCGACGTCGGCGGGGGAGATGATGCCGACGATGGGCACGAACATCGCCCCGGCGATGCCGGCGAAGAAGGCGGCGACGGTGTAGGCCACGACCTTGATCAGGGCGGGATCGTAGCCCAGGAAACGGACGCGCTCTTCCTGGTCGCGCACCGCGACGAGCAGTTCACCGTAACGGGACTGCATGAGCTGGCGGGTCGCGGCGACGACGAGCAGCAGGATCGCGGCGACGATGAAGAACAGCATCCGCTTGTTCACCGGGTCGGACAGGTCGTAGCCGAAGAAGGTGCGGAACCTGTTGAGACCGTTGGATCCTCCGGTGGATTGCTGACCGACCAGCAGGATCGCGAAGGCGGCGGCCAGGGCCTGGGAGAGGATCGCGAAGTAGGCGCCCTTGACGCGGCGGGCGAACACCCCGAAGCCGAGCAGGGCGGCGACCAGGGCCGGCACGACCAGGATCGCCAGCAGCGTCACGGCGGGCGAAGTGAACGGCACCCAGTAGGCGGGTAGCTCGCGGATGCCGGCGATCTGCATGAAGTCCGGAACCGAATCGCCGCGGAGCTGCGCGTCGGCGATCTTCAGGTGCATCGCCATGATGTAGGCGCCGAGGCCGAAGAACACACCCTGGCCGAGGGTGAGCATGCCGCCTCGGCCCCAGGCCAGACCGATGCCGACGGCGACGATCGCGAAACACAGGAACTTCCCGAGCAGACCGAGACGGAAATCGGAGAGCAGCGCGGGGGCGAGGCCGAACAGGATCAGTGCGGCGAGCGCGAAACCCGCTGCGGTACGGGCGGGTCCGGGGCGGGTGAAGGTGCGGGTCGAGAAGGTCGCGGGCATCAGACCAGGCTCCTCGTCTTGACGGCGAACAGGCCCTGCGGGCGGACCTGCAGGAAGATCACGATGAGCACGAACACGATCACCTTCGCGATCGAGGCGGTCGTGGAGTACTCGATGAACGAAGTGAGCAGGCCCAGTGCGACGGCCGCGAGCACCGCGCCCTCGATCCGGCCGAGACCACCGATGACGACCACGAGGAAGGCGTCGATCAGGTACGACTGCCCGACGGTCGGGCTGGTGGAGCCGATCAGGGTCAGGGCGACACCGGCGAGACCGGCCAGGCCGGAGCCGAGGAAGAAGGTGGTGATGTCGGTGCGGCGGGAGGAGATGCCCACGGTCTCGGCGAGATCGCGATTCTGCACCACGGCGCGGATCCGTCGTCCCATCGGGGTGTACTTCATCGACGCGATCAGCGCGATCACACAGATCACGGCCAGGGCGAGGATGAACAGGCGGGTCTTGGGGACCACCGCCCCGAGGATCTCGACCCCGCCGGAGAGCCAGGACGGTGCGACGACGTTGACGGCGGGGGCGCCGAAGATGTCGCGGGCGGCCTGCTGGAGCAGCAGGCCCACACCGAAGGTCACGAGCAGGGTGTCGAGCGGGCGGTGGTACATGCGGCGGATGAGGGTGACCTCGAGCAGCACCCCCATCACACCGCCCACCAGGAAGCCGACGAGCAGGGAGACGAACAGGGACACCCCGGCCGAGGAGATCACCTGCTGCACGACGAACGCCGTGTAACTGCCGGCCATGATGAATTCGCCGTGGGCCATGTTGATCACGCCCATCTGGCCGAACGTCAGCGACAGCCCCAGCGCTGCCAGCAGCAGGATCGATCCGATACTCAATCCTGTGAAGAGCTGTCCTACAAGGACATCCATGTCGTCTCCCTCGTCGGCTCGTGCTGTCAGTTACCGGACAGGCCCGAAGCCCAGTCGTAGGACTCGAGGTACGGGTCGGGTTCGATGGCACCGTCGGACTCCCACACGGTGTGGATCAGCCCGTCGCCGCGGATCTCACCGATGCGGGCGGTCTTGGTGATGTGGTGGTTGTCGCCGTCGATGGTCACGGTGCCCTCGGGGGCCTCGAAGGTCACGCCGTCGGCAGCTTCGACGACGTCGTCGACCTCGAACGACCCGGCCTTCTCGACGGTGTTCTTCCACAGGTGGACCGAGGTGTAAGCGGCTTCCATGGGATCGGAGGTCGGCTTGTTCGCGCCGTACTTCGCCTTGTACGCCTCGACGAAGGACGTGTTCTCGGGCGAGTCGACGGTCTGGTAGTAGTTCCATGCGGTGAGCTGGCCCTCGATGTTCTGCGCACCGATGCCACCCACCTCCTCCTCGGCGATGGACACCGAGACGACCGGCATGTCCTTCGCGTTCAGGCCGGCGTTGGTGTACTCGCGGAAGAACGCGACGTTGGAATCGCCGTTGAGGGTGTTGAACACCGCGTCGGCGTCGGCGGTGCGCACCTTGTTGACGATGGTGGAGAAGTCGGTGGAGCCGAGCGGGGTGTAGTCCTCACCCTTGATCTCGATGCCGTTGGCCTCGGCATAGGCCTTGATGATGCGGTTGGCGGTCTGCGGGAAGACGTAGTCGCTACCGACGAGGTAGAGCGACTTCACGCCCTGCTCCTTCAGGTAGTCCAGGGCAGGCACGATCTGCTGGTTGGTGGTCGCGCCGGTGTAGAAGATGTTCGACGACGACTCGAGACCCTCGTACTGGACGGGGTAGTACAGCAGCGCGTTGCGGTCCTCGAAGACCGGCAGCATCGCCTTGCGGCTCGACGACGTCCAGCCTCCGAACACCGCTGCGACGCAGTCGGATCCGATGAGCTTCTCGGCCTTCTCCGCGAACACCGTCGGCTCGGACGCGCCGTCCTCGGAGACGATCCGGATCTGCTTGCCGAGGACACCTCCGTCGGCGTTGATCTCCTCGACGGCCAGTGCGATCGAGTCGCGGACCGTGACCTCGGAGATGGCCATCGTGCCCGACAGCGAGTTGAGCGAGCCCACCGTGACGGTGTCGCCCGAGGTGTCGACGCACGACGCAGCACCGGCGGCGGTGCTGCCCTCGTCACCCGCGCGGCTTCCGCAGGCGGACAGGACGAGTCCGACTGCGACGAGTGCGGCGGGGGCCGCGATGGCGCGGGTGGCGAGCCTGGACCTGACAACAGACATGTAGAGCCCTTCCTTCGAAGGTGGCGGGAGAGGTCCCGGTGTATCCGGGCGGCGTATACAGCGCTGTATCCGTGAGGCCACACAGTAGAAGGGAGTTGTTGCGCGGGAATATCTTCCGGTCACGGTCTCGTGACGCAGATTTCGCGCGTGTTACACAGCGCGCACAAGCATCGGCTACGGACTTCGCTATCCGCTACGGCAATTCGGTAGTTGTCAACCTGTCTGAGACAGATGGGTGATGTTGATTCCGGTCGGTCGAGGTAGTGG
>NZ_JARDJE010000021.1:0-37689 GCF_048957735.1 Rhodococcus sp. As11 | reverse complement strand
GGTGCGCATATCCCGGCGGCCACCCACCCCCACGGTCCTCGCCCGGCTGCTCGCCGAACCGGGCCCAGCCCGGCGCGTGCTCGTGGTAACCCCACACGCCACGGCGCATCTGCGCACTCTCGCGACAAACGGCGAAATCGATCTCATCGCCGTGGACGAAGACCTACTCGTATTCGCCGGCGCGCGCTACGACGTGACCGAAAACGCAACCCCTACATCCCCTGCCGCATCTGCTGCCCGGGGCCGCAAACCCTGGGTGCGCTGGGCTCTGGCCCGGGTCCTGCTGCTCTCGGATAGGGCGCAAACCCAACACCGGCTCGCCGAGACACTGGAGGTCTCCCAGCAGGCAGTCTCATTCGCCCTCAAACAGCTACAGGCGGCGCGGCGCACCGAGCACGGCTGGTTCGCCGCATCCCCCGAGGAGTTGCTCGCGGACTATCTGGCCGGCTATCCCGGTCCCGGTGGCGCCGTGACCTACTGGTACGGCCTGGATCCAGTGATTGCCCAGGCCACCGCCGTTGTTGACTTCTGCGCCCGGCAGGATGTGGCAGTGTTGGTCAGCGGCGATGCCGCGGCCGATGTGTACGCCCCATGGCGGCTGCCGACCCGGGCGATGCTCTACACCGATCGGTTCGTCGACCTCGCCGCCGCGGGCTTCAGTCCCGCCACCGAGGCCGAACACACCATGGCCGTGCAGGTCCCCGCCGATCCGACCCTGTGGCGCACCGCGGAGATCAGCGAGCCAGTGCTGTTGGCCGATCCGCTGATCACTGCGGGCGATGTGCTGCGCACCGGTGGCGCTGATGCCGCCGAAGCCGCCGATCATGTGCTCGCCACGATCCGTCAGAAGGCTGCTCTGTGACTGATACGACCGAGGTGGAGATCCTCGCCGCGTCGAATGCCGCCGACCGCGGCCTGCGGGCGTTGGCCGATCTCGCCGCGGCCACGGCCGGGGCCAACTATCGGGTCGTCGGCGGGCACATGGTGCACCTGCTCGGTCGCCTCTACCCCACCGACACCGCTGCCCGGGTCACCGCCGACGCCGATGCAGGCATGGACCCTGTCGCCGCGGCCGACGCCACCTTCCACACCGCGCTACTTGCCCGTGGTTATCGGCTGGTGACCGGCAACCACTACGAGGCACCCTCCGGGGACGGCACTCCCCTGTCGGTTGATCTCCTGGTTCCCGGCACCGGTGGTCGCCGGATCGAACGCGTCGAGTACGCCGGGCGCGGCTTCGACGCCATTCCCGGTCTGACCCTCGCGCTGGCCGCCGACCCGATTCGGGTGCGGGTGCGGGCACGCCTGACGACCGGCGAGACCGTGCGTTTCGGGGTGCCGGTGCCCGGCGTCGAGCAGGCGGTGGTGCTCAAGGCGCTCGCCTGGCGCAGCCGCCTCGCCGCCAAGGATGTCGCCGACCTGTGCACCCTGTTGTCGATCACCCATGAACACCGAGACCGGTTTCCCGCTTGGAAGCTGCACACCGCCCGTACCGGTGCCCGCAAGGACGCAGCCCGGGCTCTGCACGAGCTGGTCGCCATGCTCGACCGCGGCCAGCGCATCGACGGACTGACTATCGCCCCGGCGCGTCTGTCCGGTCTCATTCGCCGCTACGTGGTCGACCCCCACACGGCCCGACCGCCAAGCGACACCGGCACCGCGCAGCAGATCGCTCGTGATCCCAGCGGACAGGAGGCGTTGCTGTCGGCTCTGCGCGCCGCCGTGTCCGGTCACCCACCACGCTCGAAGCCCGGTACACCCGGCGGTAGTACGACCCCGGCCCAGCCGGAGCCACCCGACCACAGTCCCCAGGCTGGCCCCGACCTGGAGCTGTAAGCCCGGCATTCCTTGTTCGAGAGGAGCCCCAGACCTCGCACGCTGTCCGCGACCCACGGTGCATGCATGGCTCGCGATGCGTGCACGCATCGCACGCACTGCACGCATCGGTATCGACGCGGATCAGAAAGCCTGGGTCCGAGCCACTGGTGCAGTTCACGCTATCGTGCCCACGACAACTCGCGCCGGGAATAGCCGGAGGCAGGGGCGCGTTGCACTGTCCGGATCGGGTGCGTTTCCGTGTCCCCCGGGCTCAACCCTTTGCCTTCACGGAGTTCCGTTCGGCTGGAGCCGTGTTGCGCCTTTCGCCGAGAGGCGACCGAATGCACCCGATCCCTTCCCCGTCCACTTCGTGCCAGCACGCTGCGGCGGCGTAGCCCATTGCCCACCTGCCTCGCGCAGCATCCGGCCGGCACCGCGAGCTTCTGCAACGCCTTGTCGGTACGGTCGTGGAGCCGGTGAACCAGACACCGACATCAACCGGCGGCGGCACGATATGGGGACGACATCCCCGCCCGCTCGGACACTCCCGTGCCTCCGGACTGTCACCATCAGTATCGACACTTACGTCAGGTGCCAGGTCCAGCGACTTACACCAGGTGATCACAGATTATTCACGTGATGTGCCGCCGACGGCGATGTCGCTGGATGGTCCCGGGGCCAGGAGATGCGAATCTAATATCGTGCCGCTGATTGTGCCCCGGGGTCTCCCCAATCATCGTTTCGTCCGCTACGTTCGACCACCTGTCAGTTCTCCTGGACGCGAGAGCGTTCCGCTGTATCCCCTACAACCGGCGACTCGTCAGATCAGAGTTCTCGTTGACACTGGCACCCTCGAACAATCCTCGGTGGAGGCGCTGGTAGCGCTCTTGACGAGGAGCGAGATCGAGTCCTGCCTTGTCGTTCAGAACGACGACGATTCACCATCCGATTGGATGAATGCTCTCGGCATCGACCGGTGGTACCGCTTTCACTTCACTACCGTGGACGAGGCTCCCCGAAGGGGTGACTCCTCGGTCGTGGGGGTGGAGGGGTTTGTTGGCGTTGACCAGGTGCTGGGCGCCACAGGACACTTCTTCGGTGTCTACTCGCAGCTCGACCATCACCGTGGTGAGGTAGCCGCTGGCCACGATGAGTTGTCGATCGCCGACCGCCATCGAGCGGCTGCGTTGGCCAGTGCCGCAGGCACACTGGGCGCCGATGTAATTGTCACGGGTGCTCGCACGGCTGGACGACACGACGTAGCCGACAACGACATAGCGATCAGCCTTTCCCCGGATCAGTTCACCCGGCTTTTCGGTCACTATCTCCGGATAACCGGGAACCGGGACTTGGAGGTTTCCTTCGGACAGCTGGTCGGCGGTGGAAGCTACAGGCGCACGCACAGCGCTCGATCAGTCACCGACATGTACGAGGCGGGCATCGATGCGTCGGCGCCGCATCTGACTGCGATACGAGTGATGGCCTTGGGAGCGGGGGATCAGGGATTGGTCGATTCGTCGAAGACTCCGGCGCCGCCGCACACCCCGGTGTCGGGCAGGGTCAGCTCGACCCGGGCCGCGGCGTCGTGGTCACCGGCCAGGGCGGCGGCGATGCTGCGGACCTGCTCGTATCCGGTCATCGCCAGGAACGTCGGGGCCCGGCCGTAGCTCTTCATGCCGACGACGTAGAAGCCGGGTTCGGGGTGGGAGAGCTCGGCGACTCCGTGCGGATAGACGGTGCCGCAGGAGTGCACGTTTGGGTCGATCAGCGGGGCCAGCGCGGTCGGGGCCTGCAGGACCGGGTCGAGGTCGAGGCGGATTTCCGAGAGCCACGACAGATCGGGGCGGAACCCGGTCGAGGCGATGACCTCGCCGACGGCGTCGATGCGGGCGCCGGTGTCAGAGACCAGCGTGAGCTGACCGTCGGTGGTGGGTTCGACGGCGGCGGTGCGGAAGCCGGTGACGACCTCGAGGAGTCCGGCGTCGACGGCCGTCTTGGCGCGCAGCCCGACGTCGCCGCGGCGCAGCACCCAGGTCAGCCGGGTGCCGGGGGTGGTGCGGGCGAGTTCGGCCAGCGCGACGATGGCATTGAGCGTTGAGTGGCCACTACCGGCGATGACGGTGTGCCGGCCGGCGTAGCGGGCGCGCACCGCGTCCTCGCCCAGGTCCGGGACGCGGTAGGTGATCTTCTCGGCGGCGGCGCGCTCGCCCAGGGCGGGCAGTCCTTCACCGCCGAGGGGGCTGGGGGTGTCCCAGGTGACCGAGGCGTCGATCACGGCGCGGGCGAGCAGGCGGGATTCGGTGCCGTCGCGGTGGCGTACGTGCACCGACAACGGTTCGGTGTCGCGTCCGGCGTCGACGATCCGGTCGCGGCCGCGGCGGGCGATGCCGATGACCTGGTGGTCGAGCCGGACCGCGTCGCCGAGGGCGTCGGCCAGCGGGGTCAGGTACCGGCCGGCCCAGTCCTGGCCGGTGGGGTAGGAGTCGACGCCGGGGGCGCTCCAGCCGGTGGTGTCGAGGAGACGCGGGCTGCGGGGTCGATCAGTTCGGCCCAGCGGGAGAAGGTGTGGACGCTGTGCCACTGCGTGATGGCGGCTCCGGCGCTGGTACCCCGCTCGAGTACCAGCGGCTCGAGGCCGCCTTCACGCAGGTGAGCGGCGGCGGCCAGGCCGATCGGTCCGGCTCCCACCACGACGACGGGCAACTCGCTCATAACAGATCCTTTCATCGATGGGTATCGATCTAAGCTGCCGCCAGAATATAGATGGGCATCGATGAATGCAGCCATCGATGCCCATCTATATAGTGGGGGTATGACATCACTCGGCCTGCCGACCCCGGCCATCCCCGGCGCGGAGGTGGACATCGACGCCCTGAGCCCCGAGGACGCGGCCACCTACGCCGGGTGGTTCGCCTGCCTGGCCGAGCCCACCCGGGTGCGGCTGCTGCACCACGTCGCCGCCCGCCCGGCCGGCATCACCGTCGGGGAACTCGCCGAGATCCTCGGGATCGGCCAGCCCACCATCTCCCATCACGTCCGCAAGCTCGCCGACGTCGGCTTCGTCACCACCGGCAAACACGGCACCAGCACCGTGGTGATGGTCAACCCGAGTTGCTGCAGCGACCTACCCAGTGCCGCCGACGCGGTCATGGGTGTGCTCACCGCACGGCCGTGCTGCCCCGAGGACGTCCCGGCCGACGTGAGCGTGCGCCCGCTCGCCGACCGCGATTGGGAGGCGGTGCGCCGCATCTACGGAGAGGGCATCGCCACCGGTACCGCAACGTTCACCACCGAGGTTCCCACCCGCGAGGTCCTCGAGGACCAGTGGCTGCCCGGGCATCGGTGGGTCGCCGAGATCGAGGGCCAGGTGGTCGGCTGGGCAGCGTTGAGCCCGGTGTCGGGGCGCGAGTGCTACCGGGGGGTGGCCGAGAACTCGGTGTACGTCGGCGACGGCATGCGCGGACGCGGGGTCGGCAAAGCGCTGCTGCGTACCCAGGTCATCGCCGCCGATCAGGCCGGACTGTGGACGCTGCAGACCTCCATCTTCCCGGAGAACCGTCCCAGCCTCGCCCTGCACCATTCGGCGGGGTTTCGCACCGTCGGTGTGCGCGAACGCATCGGCAAACTCGCCGGGGTGTGGCGCGATACGGTACTGCTCGAACGCCGCTCCGAGTCCGTTCCCGCCGCTGACAACCACTGACGAACGGGACCGACCGCCATGGATATCGAACTGCTGTACTTCGACGGCTGCCCGAACTGGCAGCTCGCCCGCGACCGCCTCGCCGAGGCCCTGGCCGCAACCGGCAACGCCGGCACCCCGATCCGGCTGCGCCGTATCGAGACCCCGGAGGCTGCTGAGCGCGCCGCCTTCGCGGGCTCCCCGACGATCCGCATCGACGGGATCGACCCGTTCGGTCCCACCGAGGGTGTCGGGTTGACCTGCCGCGTCTACCGCACCGCCGACGGACCCGGCGGCGCCCCGAGCACCGCGGAGCTGATCGACGTGCTCCGCCGGGTCGAAGGTCGGCAGGGCTGAGCCGGTGTCGGGCTTGACCTTCGAGTCGACTCGAAGGTTTACCGTCGAGGAGTGAGCACGATGCTGATCTCCCAGTTCGCCGAACACACCGGTGTCCCGGCCACCACCTTGCGGTTCTACGAATCCGCAGGACTGGTCCCGGCGGGGCGCACCGACAGTGGATATCGCGTCTACGGAGATCGGGATGTCGACCGCGTTGCGTTCATCCAGGCGGCCAAGCACGTGGGACTCCCCTTGGGTGAGATCCGCGAACTACTGGCGGTGTGGGAGCACGATCCCTGCGCCGAGGTCCGTGCGCAGCTACGCCCGAAGATGGCCGCTCGCCTGGACGAGGCCGCCACCCGGACCGCGGAACTCGCCGCCTTCACCGACACGCTTCGGCATGCTCTTGCCCAGCTCGACGACCTGCCTGATCGCGCCGAGCCGTGCGATGCCGGCTGCGGATTCCTTGCGCCGCAGCCCCGCACCCAGGTCGTCGACCCTCCTTTCGCTGCGCCTGGCGCGGCGATCACCGTGCCGGCCGACCCGCCGATTGCCTGCTCCCTCGACGCCGCCGACCACGGGGAACGTGTGCACCGGTGGCAGCAGGTACTCGTCGACGTTGTCCGCGAACCCGGTCCGGCGGATGTGCGACTGCGCCTGCCCATCGACCGAGTCGGTGCACTCGCCGAACTCGCCGCCGCCGAGCAGCACTGCTGCCCGTTCTACGAATTCGACCTGCATCTGCGCGGTACCGAAGTGATCCTCGACGTGGGGGCACCGGCAGCGGCTGCAGAAATGGTGCGCGCGTTGTTCGGCGACGGCACGAGCGCCCCACCTGCTCGCTGACCACCGGTCCCACATCCCTGGCTTTCACAGCCGGTCCCCACTGCTGCCTCGCTCGACCCGCCTCGAAAGGCCTCTACCAGCGCATGTCCGCGACCCAGTGGCTCGAACGCCACCAGATCCTCGTCTACCTCGGTGCCCTGGTGACCGGCGCCGTCGTGGGACTGACCCTGCCGGATTCCTCGTCGGTGTTCGAAGCGAGCATCTACCCGCTGCTCGGGGCACTGCTCTACGCCACCTTCCTGCAGGTGCCGTTCACCACACTGGCCGAGGCCGTCCGCGACCGCCGGTTCCTCACCGCGGCCCTGGTTCTCAATTTCGTCGTCGTCCCGCTCGTCGTCGCCGCCCTGACGTTGGTGGTGACATTCCCGCAGGCCGTGCTGCTGGGCATCCTGCTGACCCTGCTCACGCCCTGCATCGACTACGTCATCGTGTTCTCCGGTCTCGCCGGAGGTGACAGCAGGCGACTGCTTGCCGCCTCACCGCTGCTGATGTTCGCCCAGATGGCGGCACTGCCGCTGCTGTTGTGGCTGTTCATGGGATCAGAGCTCACCGATATCGTCGACGTCGCACCGTTCCTCGAGGCGTTTCTCATCCTGATCGTCGCACCGCTCGCCCTGGCGTGGGTCACGCAGGCCCTGGCTGCACGGCGCCGTGTCGGTGTCGTGCTCACCACCGCGTTCACCGCGGCGATGGTTCCACTGATGGCCGGAACCCTGTTCGTCGTCGTGGCTGGTCAGATCCCGAAAATTCGCGACGAACTCCACCACGTCGGCACGGTCATCCCCGTCTACGCCGCCTTCTTGATTCTCATGGCCGGACTCGGATTCATCGCGGCACGAGTGTTCCGGTTCGACGTCGGCCGCTCACGTGCGTTGATCTTCAGTGGTGCCACCCGCAATTCGCTCGTGGTACTTCCGCTCGCGCTCGCCTTACCGGCCGGCTATGCCCTGACCCCCGTCATCGTCGTCACGCAAACCCTGGTCGAGCTCGTCGGCATGGTCCTCTACGTCCGGCTCGTGCCACGCATGGTTCCCGACACACCGACAGCATCTCTGCCGTGAGGCATCGCTCGCACTGTCGATGATCAGGTCATCGACAGTGCGGGGACGCTGATGCGCGGGCGACGTTTGGAACGAGCTCGGCGATCAGCGCCTCGACCTGGGCCTTGATCTCGTCGCGGATCGGCCGCACCGCCTCGACCCCTTGCCCGGCCGGGTCCTCGAGCACCCAGTCCCGGTAGGACTTGCCCGGGAATGCCGGGCAGGTGTCGCCGCACCCCATGGTGATCACCACATCGGAGGCCTGCACTGCGTCGACGGTGAGGATCTTCGGATTCTGCGTGGAGATATCGATCCCCACCTCGGCCATCGCCTCGACCGCAGCGGGGTTGACCTGCGCGGCCGGAGCGGAGCCGGCGGAGCGGACCTCGATCCGATCCCCGGCCAGGGCGGTGAGGAACCCGGCGGCCATCTGGGAACGGCCGGCGTTGTGCACGCACACGAACAGCACCGACGGCGTGCGATCGGTGGCGGAGTGGGTGGTCATGAAGTGGAACGTCCTTTCGTAGAGGAAGGTCAGGCAGAGACAAGATCAGACAGAGACAGCGCCGAGCTCGGTCAGCAGGACACGGACCCGGGCATCGATGTCGTCGCGGATGCCGCGCACCGCCTCGAGCGACTCGTCTTCCGGGTCGAGCAGCGACCAATCGAGGTAGCGCTTGCCCGGATACACCGCGCAGGCGTCACCGCAGCCCATGGTGACCACCACGTCCGCGGCCGCCACCACATCATCAGTGAGCGGTTTGGGGTATTCGGCGCCGAGATCGAGCCCGATCTCGGCCATCGCCTCGACGACAACGGGATGGATCGACGATGCGGGCGCCGATCCGGCGGAGCGCACATGCACGCGTCCGACGCCGTGGTGGGCGAGCAACGCCGCCGCCATCTGGGAGCGGCCGCTGTTGCGCACGCACACGAACAGCACCTCCGGTACGTCCTTGGTGATCGCACCGTCGGCTTGTGCCAGCGCGGTGAGGCGTTCGCCGGCGAACCGGGTGGCCAGGGCGGTCAGGTGCGTGTGGATCTTGGCGGTGCGGCGCAGCGCAGCGTACGACTCGAACACCATCCGTTCCACGGTCTGCGGGGAGAACACCCCGGCGTACTTGTCGGCGAGGTGCTCGGCGGAACGCTGCAGCACCGCCTGAGGCATGAGCAGTTCCGGTTGTGCGGGGTGTGAAGACATCGGTCGCCTCCTGGCGTATCGACTTTTACTGCACAGCAGGGGTATTTGAACTCTTGAAACGCTTGCGCAGCGCCAACGAGACATAGATGAGGGCGACGAGGATCGGCACTTCGATCAGCGGACCGACGACACCGGCCAGAGCTTGACCCGAGGTGACACCGAAGGTGCCGATCGCCACGGCAATAGCGAGTTCGAAGTTGTTGCCCGCAGCGGTGAACGCCAAGGTGGTCGTGCGCTCGTAACCCAGACCGATCGCGGCGCCGAACAGGAACCCACCGCCCCACATGAGGACGAAATAGGCGAGCAGCGGCAACGCGATCCGCGCGACGTCCCACGGCTGCGACGTGATCTGCTCGCCCTGGAGCGCGAACAGGAGCACGATCGTGAACAGCAACCCGTACAGCGCCCACGGTCCGATCTTCGGCAGGAATGTGTCTTCGTACCAGTCACGGCCCTTGGCCTTTTCACCGAAGTGCCGGGTCAGGAAACCGGCGACGAGCGGGATGCCGAGGAAGATCAACACCGATTTGGCGATCTGCCACGGGGAGACGTCGAAAGCGGTCTGCTCGAGTCCGAGCCATCCCGGCAGCACCGAGAGATAGAACCAGCCGAGGACGGCGAACATGATCACCTGGAACACCGAGTTGATCGCGACCAGCACCGCGGCGGCTTCGCGGTCGCCGCACGCGAGGTCGTTCCAGATGATGACCATCGCAATGCAGCGTGCGAGGCCGACGATGATCAGACCCGTACGGTACTCGGGCAGATCCGGCAGCAGCAACCACGCAAGGGCGAACATCAGCGCCGGGCCGAGTACCCAGTTCAGAATCAACGACGAGATCAGCAGTTTGCGGTCGCCGGTGACGGTGTCGAGACGGTCGTAGCGCACCTTCGCGAGCACCGGATACATCATGATCAGCAGACCGAGGGCGATCGGCAGCGAGATGTTGTCGATCTCGAGGACGCTCAGAGCGTCGCCGAGCCCGGGGATCATCCGGCCGAGCAGCAGGCCGACGACCATGGAGATGCCGATCCACACGGCCAGGAAGCGGTCGAGGGTCGACATTTTTCCTGCCACAGAACGGTTTTCGGTGGTGGTGGTCACGAAACGGTCTCCTGATGAGGTTCGGCCGGGGTGCACGCACAGGTCGATCCGGGTAGCACCCCCGATTCGGTGGCCAGCACTGCGGACAACTGCTCGAGCGCGGCAGGGATCACCCGGTAGTACACCCAGGTGCCGCGGCGTTCGCAGTCGAGCAGTCCGGCTTCGCGCAGCACCTTGAGGTGGTGCGAGATGGTGGGCTGGGACAGGTCGAAGGCGGGACTGATGTCGCACACGCAACTCTCGCCGCCCTGGTGGCTGGCGATCATGCTGAGCATGCGCAGGCGCACCGGATCGCCGAGGGCCTTGAACATGCGGGCCAGGTCGCCGGCCCAATCGGAGGTCAGGGGCTCACGCGAGAGTGGAGGGCAGCACAGCTCGGCCTCGCTCGACATCTGATTCGACATACGTCTATATTGACTTCTATCAATTCAATCGTCAACCCGAGTCCGTCGGAAAGGACCACCCCTCGTGCCCACACCCTCGGTGCTGTTCGTGTGCGTGAAAAACGGCGGCAAATCCCAGATGGCTGCCGCCCTCATGCGCAAGACCGCAAGCGACCGGATCGTTGTCCATTCGGCCGGCACCACGCCCGGCTCGTCGCTCAACGCCCTGTCGATGCAGGTTCTCGAGGAAGTCGGGGCACCCACCGCGGGCGAGTACCCCAAGCCGATCGATCCGCAGCTGCTGTCCGAGGTCGACCTCGTCGTCACCCTCGGCGGCGAAGCCCACGTCGACGCGCCCGCCGGCGTAGTCGTGGAGAACTGGGACATCGACGAGCCGTCCGAGCGCGGCGTCGACGGTATCGAGCGGATGCGTCTGGTCCGCGGCGACATCGCCACCCGCGTCGACGAACTCGCCACCCGGCTACTCGACGCGACCCGCTGAGCACCTACCCCAACCAGGAGCAGAACACCATGAGCACGATCGCAGTCTTCGAACCGGCCCTGTGCTGCAACACCGGCGTGTGCGGCGAGGACCTCGACCAGAACCTGGTCACCTTCACCGCCGACATGGCCGCGCTGACCGGGCAGGGCGCCACCATCACCCGCCACAATCTGGCCAACGACCCGCTCGCGTTCGCGCACAACGAGACCGTCACAAAGTTCCTCGAACTTGCCGGATCGGACGGTCTTCCGCTGGTGCTCGTCGACGACGTCACCGTCGCCACCGGGCGTTACCCGACCCGCGCCGAGCTCGCCACGTGGGCCGGACTCGATGTTCCCGCCGCAGCGCCGTCCGGGGTGACCATGCTCGGGCTCGCCGACGACAACGACTCGTGCTGCACACCGGACGAGTCCACCTGCTGCTGACCACCCAGATCCGCACCCGCCCGCCGATCCGTCCGACGAGGAGTATCTGCTGCCATGACTGCCACCGACCCGACGTTCCTGACCGACCCACCCAGGTTCGTGTTCTTCACCGGCAAAGGCGGGGTCGGCAAGACCTCCATCGCGTGCGCGTCGGCGCTGCGCCTGGCCCGAGCCGGCAAGAGGGTGCTGCTGGTCTCGACCGACCCCGCGTCGAACGTCGGGCAGGTCTTCGGTCTGAGCATCGGCAACACGATCACCGAGATCCCCGCGGTGCCGGGGTTGTCGGCGCTCGAGATCGATCCCGAACAGGCCGCCGCCGCCTACCGTGAACGCATCGTCGGCCCGGTCCGCGGATTGCTGCCCGACGCGGAGATCGCGTCGATCACCGAACAGTTGTCCGGCTCGTGCACCACCGAAGTGGCCTCGTTCGACGAATTCACCTCGCTGCTCACCGATCCCGACGACCGGGTCGCCGGGTTCGATCACGTGCTGTTCGACACCGCCCCCACCGGCCACACCATCCGGCTGCTGCAGCTGCCCGGCAACTGGACCGAATTCCTCGATAACGGCAAGGGCGACGCGTCCTGCCTCGGGCCGCTCGCCGGCCTCGACAAGCAGAAGGCCATGTACGCCGGCGCGGTCGAGGCGCTGTCGGATCCCGGTCGCACCCGCCTGGTGCTCGTCGCCCGCGCCAACCGCTCTGCGCTGACCGAAATCGCCCGCACCCACGACGAACTCGCCGCGATCGGCATGACGAGACAGCATGTGGTCGTCAACGGCGTGCTGCCCGCCCCCGTCGACGACACCGATCAGCTGGCCACCGCCGTGCATCACCGCGAACAGGCGGCGCTCGCCGCGGTTCCCGCCGCGATCGCGGCGCTGCCCACGGATCTGGTCGCCCTCAAGCCGGTGAACATGGTCGGTCTCGACGCTCTGGCCACCCTGTTCGACATCACCACGGCCTCGAGTGCCGTCGGCGTCGATCCGGACGTCGCGGCGGTCACCGATGCTTCCCTGGCGGATCTGGTCGATGAGATCGAGTCCGACGGGCACGGTTTGGTGATGTGCATGGGCAAGGGCGGGGTCGGTAAGACCACCGTCGCCGCCGCGATCGCGGTGGCACTGGCCCGCCGTGGCCATGACGTGCACCTGACCACCACCGACCCTGCCGCGCACCTGACCGACACTCTCGCCGGGGAACTCGACCATCTTGAGGTCTCCCGCATCGACCCCCATGAGGCCAGTCAGGCCTACCGCAACCGGGTGCTGGCCGCCAAGGGCGCCGGGCTCGACGACGCCGGCCGCGCCACCCTCGCCGAAGATCTGCGGTCCCCCTGCACCGAAGAAGTCGCGGTGTTCCAGGCGTTTTCGAAGGTCATCCACGAATCACGCCGCAAGTTTGTCGTCGTCGACACCGCCCCCACGGGTCACACCTTGCTGTTGCTCGATGCGACCGGCTCGTATCACCGTGAGATCGCCCGGCAGATGGGCGACGGCGGACGCTTCACCACTCCTTTGATGCGGCTGCAGGACCCGGCACAGACCAAGATTGTGCTGGTCACGCTCGCCGAGACCACTCCGGTGCTCGAGGCCGCCGGTCTGCAGGGCGATTTGCGACGCGCCGGTATCGAGCCGTGGGCGTGGGTGGTCAACAACTCTCTTGCCGCAGCGGAGCCCACCGCACCGCTGCTCCGCCGGCGGGCCGTAGCCGAACTCGAGCAGATCGACAAGGTCCGGGGTGAGCTTGCCGACCGGTACGCGGTGATTCCGCTATCCACCACCGAACCCGTCGGAATCACCGCGGTGGGATCCTTGGCCGAACTGCGTCCGGAACCGTCGCCGGTGCAGTAGCTACCTGTAGAGGATTCAGCGGAACTTCTCCCGCGGAAGTCCGTCCACAGGTCTACCCAGAATCGGGAGCTACTCGCCGCTCGAGTATTGAAACTCGATGCTGCGACGATGTATCGGACATTATCGCCCACCCTGCCGCCTGAATACCCGTGGAGAAGAACTGTGCCGACTGTCCTTGCGTCCGACACCACCGATCTTGTGTCCGCGGTGGGTGCGGCTGTCGGTGGTGGTGCGACGGTCGTGGCCGCAGCGGCGGCGGTCGCCGCAGCTTTCGTGGCTGTTCGCACGTTGCGGGCGACGAAGCGTGACAGTCGGGACCGATCACGGCCGATGGTCGGTGCTGAATTGGTGATCGATCCTCAACTATCTGCTCGGACGGCGTCTCTGGTCGTACGCAACTTCGGACCCTCGATGGCGTACAACGTCAAGGTTGAATTCGACCCACCACTGGCTGAGCAACCTACCCACAGCGGCCAGCCGAGCATCATCGCATTCCTCCTCAAGCGCTACGCCGACCCCATCCCCACCTTCATGCCCGGTAACGAACTGTTCAACATCTATTTCATCGGCAAAGAGGACCCGGACGACCCCGACCGGTCCATCCGCAACGATGAACAGATCCCCGATCGAGTCACCGTGACCATCACCTACGGATCTGCCCCCAACGAGCGTGATACCTACAGCGACACGTTCGTGCTCGACATGAGCGTTCATAGGTGGGGAACATTCTCGACGCACTCGGACTCACTGCACTCCCTGCAGAAACGCTCAATACAGGCATTGGAGAAGATCGCCCCCGCGATGGCGCACCTCGCCACGGACATCGGACGGATCGAGGAGTACCTCAAGCCCGAAAAGATCCGAGCACAGCAGGCCGTCGAAAAGATCGAGGAATGTCGCCAGATGCGCGAATTGAGCCGCCAGATGCTCGGAGACCGTTCTCCGTACGCGGACGAGGATGGAGAAGAGCGGCATGCCACCAACCCGCTGAACTCGAACGCCTTACGGTCACCCGGTGACGACAGCGTCCCGGACGGAATCCGCTCGCTCCAGGACCTGCGGGCACTCGCTCGCACGATCCGCATCTCGAGCCGGCCGGACCCGACGGAAATCGCCGCTGCGACGACCGCAGACACGTCCGCTGCGACTCCATACACCGATCTGGGAGGCATCAACGACACCGACCCGGACCCGGCCGGGCGGCAGAAGCCATGAACCGCACCCGCGGCGAGGACGGGGCCACCGTGTTGGTGATCGCCGGACGCAGCATCGACATCGACACCGCGACCGCCAAGGCCCACGGCTATCCGGCGGTGACCGTGGCCCGCTACGACCTGCCCGGACCCGGAGCACTCAAGGAGATCACCGCCGACGAGATCGCCCGCACCCACAAGGTGCGCTCCCGCATCAGCCACGCCCAACTCGACTGGTTCATCCGTACCGCCGTCGACGCCCCGTGGGCGGCGGCGCCGATCGAAGCACAACTGGTCGAGGCCGACCCGAACATCAGCGGCGAGCTCTACGACCGGGCCGAAGCCCTCTACGACCATTTCCGCACGGCCGCGCCCCGGCGCGTGGGGGTAGCCAAGATCAGCAAGGTGCTCCACCTCAAACGCCCCGGATTGTTCCCCATCCTCGACTCGAAGGTCAGGTGGGTGAGGTCGAGGTGGAGGCGCCGCAGCAGCTGGGCGTTGAGCGCGTCGAGAGGGGATGCGATGGCAGAAGAGTCCACTCTGGGGTCTACCGTGAACAAGTGCGCCGTGTGATGTTTCTTCTCCGTCCGAGCTGGTTCATTCTGGCCGTGGTGGTAGTCGGTTTCGCGTATGGGTGCTTCACCCTGCTCGCCCCGTGGCAGCTGAGCAAGAACACGAGCACCGAGGATCGGAATGCGCGGATCTCGGCATCGATGGCGCAGGACCCGGTCCCTGTCGCCGAGCTGCTCGGCGGTGACAGTGCGACGATCGACGACGAGTGGAGGCGGGTCGTCGCGCAGGGCTCGTATCTGCCCGACTCTGATGTGCTCGTCCGGTTGCGCAGCGTCGAATCCCAACCCGCGTACGAAGTGCTCACGCCGTTTGCGCTGGGTAATGGTCGGACGATTCTCGTCAATCGAGGTTATGTGCGTCCGGTACGCGGTAGCGAGGTCCCCGCAATCCCCGCCGCACCGGGCGGAAATGTCTCGCTCGATGCTCGGATCCGCAAGTCCCAAGGCACAATGGACGGCAAGGAGCCCTTCACTGACGCGGGCTATCAGCAAGTGTATTTTATCGACGCGCCGCAGGTCGCGGCTGTGACGGGTCTCGAACTCGAAGACGTCTACCTACAACTCGATGCTCACCAGCCGGGCGGGCTCGGAGTCATCCCACTTCCCCAACTTGATGCGGGTCCGTATCTGTCGTACGGGCTGCAGTGGCTCGCGTTCGGGATCATGGCCCCAATGGGACTGGGGTATTTCGTGTGGGCGGAGTTGAGGGAACGCCGCAAGGTGAAGGCCACCCGAACCGACGACGAGACGCCGCTCTCCGCGAGCGAGAGTCTCGCCGCCCGGTACGGCCGGCCGCGGTAACCGAGCCCAACGTTGTGCTCCGATTCGACAGTCCACGAGCTACGCGGGCAGCGACGGCCATCTTTGGACCGCGCACATTTCAGCATCAACGCCCAGCGGTTCCTCATGCTTCGAGCAAAAAAGTTCCAGCACACAAAGTGCCGTGCCGGTTTCGGGATCTGCTCTGTAGAATGAGACGGAAGGTTTTCTTCCCTTCTGAGGGAAGGGAGAGTCAGGTCGCAGGACTCGTTCACCTCGGTTCGACGGTATGAGGGCAAGTCGAGTCCTGCGATTCTGGCCGCCACATGATTGCCCGGACCTCAACATAATCCGTGTCTGCGCAGCACAACGTGCGGGTGGTCCCTGACTGGCCCCTTTCGAACTCGGACAGCAAGTAGTAGATGAGGAAGACGGTGCACTACCGGACTTGTTGTTCCGTCTGACTCAATCGCAGCGAGAGGCGCGGTGTCAGGTGGGTCGAGTGAGCATCGAAACCAGATCCTCCGGGACCTGCATCGGGGTCATCAGCCCCGCCGAAGTACGCCCGGTGTTGCCTTGAGGGTAGCGGCCCAGCGCCGAGCCGGGAGCGGCGAGCAGAATCCGCACGACCTGGCCCACAGCCTCGCGGCGATCACGCTGGCGCAGCGCCAAGGTGAACATGGCGAGGTGGTTGCGGGTGTGCGGCCACGGGTAGGGCTGGGACAAGATGTGGGCGCGTTCGAGGTGGCGCCAGCGCCTGACATCGTCGCTGCTATGTCGAGCGGCGGTCATCTCCGCGGTGTAGAGGGTGCGCAGCTGTTCGGGCATTCGACTCATGAGATGTGGTCCCTGTTGGAGGTTGCGAGAAGCAGGGCGCCGACGACGAGGACAACACCGCAGGTGATGTAGGTGTCGGCGAGGTTGAAGGTGGGCCACCACCCGGTGTGGAAATAATCGGTGACTTTGCCATCAAGGAAGCGGTCGACGACGTTGGCGGTGGCGCCGGCGACGATCGCGGCCAGGCCGATGGTCTGGATCAGTGGACTGTCGAGTGCAGTGCGCCAGGCGAACACGCCGATCGTCACGGTGAGGGCAGCGGTGACGGCAAGAACGACGGTAGGGGGGAGCTGGTCACCGAGACTGAACGCGACCCCGGTGTTGTAGGCCAACCGTAGTTGCAACAACCCGAAATCGATTGCCCGCCCACCGGACAGCGCGTCGCGCGCCACCGGATCGAGGGCCAACGCGACCGCAGCCAGGGCACCCACCAGCACGACGAGAATACCTCGGCCGCAACGCCGCCTGCCCACGGGCACTACGGACGACACGGAGTTGTCCTTATCTGTCATGACCGAGCTCCGGCGACCGGCACGGATGACTTTGTCGATTCTGTTGTCGCGGTCAGGCTCCGGGCGTGTCCGGCGCGCACCCCGTTGGCGATCACAATGATCTCGGCGATCTCGTGGACCAGGACGACGGCGGCCAGCCCGAGTATCCCGAACAGGGCCAGGGGCATCAGGACGGTGATGATCGCGAGCGAGAGGCCGACGTTCTGCAACATGATCGTCCGGGAGCGTCGGGCGTGCTGCAGGGCTTGGGGTAGGTGCCGCAAGTCCTCACCCATCAGGGCGACATCGGCGGTTTCGATGGCGACGTCGGTGCCCATCGCGCCCATCGCGATCCCGAGGTCGGCGGTGGCCAGGGCCGGGGCGTCGTTGACGCCGTCGCCGACCATCGCCGTCGGCCGCGTACCGCGGAGAGTGTCGATGATGCGGGCCTTGTCCTCCGGACGCAGATCGGCGTGGACCTCGTCGATGCCGACGGCGGCGGCCAACGCTCGTGCGGTGCGCTCGTTGTCGCCGGTGAGCATCGCCACGGTGTAACCGTCGCGGCGCAACTCAGCGACGACGTCGCGGGCTTCGGGGCGCAGTTCGTCGCGCACCGCGACCGCGCCGATCAGGGCGCCGTCGCATTCGATGAGCACCGCGGTGGCTCCGGCGTGCTGCATCCGCTCGATATCCGCGGCCAGGGGGCCAGGATCGATCCAGCCGGGCCGGCCGAGCCGGGCGGGGATGCCGCCGACGTGTCCGGTCAGTCCGGCCCCGGGGACCGCATCGACGTCCTCGGCCGGGGTGTAGTCGTCGACGGCGGCGAGGATCGCTGCGGCGAGGGGGTGTTCGCTGCGGGCCTCGAGGGCGGCGGCGACGTTCAGGACGTCGCCGCGGGTGGCGCCGCCGGTGGTGGCGACGTCGATGACCTCGGGGCGGTTGCGGGTCAGGGTGCCGGTCTTGTCCAGCGCGACGGTGCGGATCCGGCCCAACGCTTCGAGGGCGGCACCGCCCTTGACCAGGACACCGAGCTTGGACGCGGCGCCGATCGCGGCGACCACCGTGACCGGGATCGCGATGGCCAGCGCACACGGGGACGCGGCGACCAGCACCACCAGGGCGCGTTCGATCCACACCAGCGGATCGCCGAACACGCTGCCGATCGCGGCGATCAGCGCCGCGGCAACCATCACCCCCGGAACCAGAGGCTTGGCGATCTTGTCGGCCAGACGCTGGGCCTCGCCCTTGCGGGACTGCTCGGCCTCGACGATCCGCACGATCTTGGCCAGCGAGTTGTCCTGCGCACCGGCGGTGACCTCGACCTCGAGAACGCCGGTGCCGTTGATCGAGCCGGCGAACACCTCGGAGCCCGGTGCGGCCTCGACCGGGACGGATTCGCCGGTGATCGCGGAGGTGTCCAGGGCGGTGCGGCCGGTGCGGATGGTGCCGTCGGTGGCGAGCCGCTCCCCGGGTTTGACGATCATGATCTCCCCGAGCACCAACTCTGCGGGGGCGACGGTCTGTTCACGACCGCCACGCAGGACGGTGGCGGTGTCCGGCACCAGATTCAGCAGGGCGCGTAGGCCGCGGCGGGTGCGGGTGACCGCGTACTCTTCGAGGCCCTCGCTGATGGCGAACAGAAAGGCGAGCATCGCGGCCTCGCCGACCTCGCCGAGCAGCACGGCGCCGACGGCGGCGATCGTCATCAGAGTGCCGACCCCGATCTTGCCGCGGGCCAGGCGTGTGAGGGTGGAGGGGACGAAGGTGTAGCCGGCGACGATCAGCGCCAGGGCTTCGAGGGTCAGCTTCACCGGGTGGGGGCCGTCGGTCCACCCCACGACCAGGGCGGCAACCAGCAGCAGCCCGGCGACGGCGGCCGCCCGAATCTCGGTGACCTGCCACCACTTGTCGGGCTCGTGGTCTTCCTCACCCTCGACGCGGGGTTCGTCGTGGCCGCAACCGCACGCGTCACTCACGACTTCTCCCCGGTGTCGGTGCTGTAGTTCGGGCACAGCGCGACGGCGTTGCCCGTCGCGGCCAAGAGGGTTTCGGCCGCGGCGAGCAGATCGAGCAGTTCCGGTCGGGTCAGCGAGTAGAACACCTGCCGGCCCTCGGGTCGGCCCTGCACCAGACCGCAGTCCCGCAGGCACGCCACATGCGCGGAAATCGTCGACTGCGCCAAGTCGAGCGCGCCCACCAGATCCGCCACGCGGGCTTCACCGCCGGCGAGCCGGCGCACGATGGCTAGGCGGGTGCCGTCGGAGAGGCTGTGGAACAACGCCACTGCCGAATCCACGGATTCGCGGGCGTGGCAACCCACATCATTGATCGTCATATGACGATAATAACCGGCACTCAACGATATGAATAGGTCGGGTCACCGGCGGGCATCCTCACAGCCCGAATGCATCACCCTCGGCGAGAATGAACACGCCGAGACCGATCAACACGATCGGAAACAGCACGTGTTCCCAGCGCTCAAGAACCTCGGCGATCGGCTTGCGGGTGGCGAGGTAGCGCGCCGCGATGACCAGAACTGCAACCAAGGCCAAAAAGACGATCGAGTAGGCCACCACCGCGGGGGCTCCGACAGTGACGAACACCGGGACGTAGACCCCGATGTTGTCGCCTCCATTGGCGAACGTAACCGCGGCGACCGTCCCTACCGCGACCTTCTTACCGGCGGTTTTCTGTTCGTCGTCCTCCCCTCGCCCCCGCCATGCCCGCCATGCGGCGTACGCACCCAGAAGCAGAGGGATCAGACCGAAGTAGGCGATCACCTCCTCCGGCAAGAAGGTCGTCGCCCCCACTGCGACCAGAACGGAGGCGGCGAGGATGGCGCCGAATCCCAGATACTGTCCCACCAAAATCGCTGTGGTGGTGCCCCCAACCCCGGCTCCTCGAGCGAAGAACAGCGACAGCACGATGATGTCGTCGATATTGGTCACGAGAAACAGGCCGACCGCCTGCAGGACGGACGCGAGCAGATTCATGAGCACCTTTCGACCCGGCGCCCGAACCCGTCCGCTTACGAGCGATCCGGGAAGACAGCAACGCTTCGGCGCACACCTATAATCGATTGAAGGGGATTATATCGGGTTTCGACGATGACAGAGTCGCCGCCCTGGTGGGATCGCCCTCGGCCACGCCGGCCCCCGGCCCCCGGGACCTCGGGTGCCGCCCAACGCCTCAATCCATCAAGGTGCACATCAACGGCCCCGCAAGGACAGTGACGATGACGGCCCCGAGCAGGACGGTGACGCCGAGACGAACGAGCGGCGGAGGCGGGCTGACCAGCCGCGCGGCGCGGGCGGTGAGCCCACCGCCGCCGCCGAGGGTACCTTCCGGGGCCGGATGCCCACCCAAGGCGAGCAAACCGCCGAGGAGGGCCCGCCTTCCCTGTCCGCGGACCGACACGTCGTCAGCGCACATCTCGAACAGACGCCCGATCTCGGTGGCGCCGACCCGGAACAGGGAAACCCCGGGCAGTGCCGCTGCCACACTGTGGACGACATCGAGCACCAGCGAGTGGCGGCGGCCGAGGTGGGCTCGCTCGTGCGCGAGGACGGCGGCGAGCTGCCGGGGATCGAGCACCGCCAACGCGCCACGGGTGATCACCACCGATCTTTCGCGTCCGGCTATGCAGTACGCCACTCGTTCCTCGGAGTCGATCACCACTGCGTCGAGATCGGGGATGCGACGTCCGACCATCCGGGCCAGGTGGGCGTGCTCATGGGTGCGGGCTCGGCGGCGCTGCACACCCCGGCAGATCCGCCACGCCCCGACGACCCCCACGGCCGCCCCCCGGACAATACGATTCCCGACAGCAGACGCATGTCTGCGCCGGAGTGCTCGCCGACGCTTGTCGAGAGCGCGCCGACACAGTCGACGATCCATCGAGCGGCGTCACCACCTCTGCCGAGCACGTCGACGAGGGCAATCGCCACGGCAGCGGTTGCGGCGACGGACACACCTGTGATTGCGCTCAGCCAGGCGGCCACGCCCAGGCGCGGGGCGATCCCGGCGGCGGTCAGCCGTGCCAGGACCACGGGACCGAACACCGCGACGGCGGCGGCGTAGAGCAGCAGGCAGAGGACGGGGATCACGCGGTGTCCTCGCCGCCGGACAGTCGACGCAGTGCTTGGCGCAGGCTCGCCGACTCCTCCGCGCTCATCTGCTCGACGAAGTGGGTCAAGACCAGATCGGTCTGCCCGCCCGCGTCGAACACCTCGCGCATCAGCCGAGCCGTGTGTTGTTCCCGGCTCAGTGTCGGCCAGTAGGTGAATGCCTTGCCGGTGCGGACCCGTGCCAGCCACCCTTTGCGGTACAGGTTGTCCATCGTCGACATCACCGTGGTGTAGGCGATGTCGCGGTGCGCGGCGAGAGCGTCGAAGATCTGCCGGACCGTGGTGGTGCCCTCGCGCTCCCAGATCCGGTCCATCACCACGGCCTCGAGTTCACCGAACCCCTTCACCCGCACCGTTGCCTCCGCTTTCGTGTCTGCCGTTCTCCCAGGGTAAGGCGGGCCGGATGCGTCCGCGGCCGGTCACCGCCGTTGACCCTCCCGATCACCCGGATCGACCGTGCACCTACTGAGCGCAACCGAGCGGATGGATGTGCCGGTGGCCGGCGGTGTCGAAGTGCACCAGGTCGGTGACCGGATCGAGCACCACGTCGGTCAGGACGGTGTGCAGGCCGATGTGGACTCCGGTCAGCAGTCCGAGCGCCACCGAGTCGTGATCGGCGATGCGCCGAACGGTGAATCGTCGACAGGGCAGGACGGCGGTCAGAAGATCGGGCCACGACTCGGCGCGGTCTTCGGTCGGGAACGGGATGGGACTGCCGAACGGGTTCGACCGCGGATATCCCAGGACCCGGACGAGTCGGACCTCGAACAGTATGCCGACAACATGCTCGAGCCGGTCGGCCTCTCTCGGGAGTTCGATCCACAGCAGGGACAACTCCGGTGCCCTGAAGGTCTTCACCGGGCAGTTCCGCCGCACCACGTTTCTCGCGTGTTGTCGGCCGTGGCCGGTCAACTCCGCTCGGTGCGCCGTGGGGCGGACGATCAGATCGGCGGCCCCCTGGCGTCGGTGCATGGTTGACACTGCTGACAGCCTCCAGCCCAGACGGGCTGCCCGCGCCGTGGTCGAGGTTTCTTCGCAGCGGCCGCTCCGACGGTAGAGGCTCGCAAGGTAGTCCTCCACCGCCTCGAGGTGGTGAACCCGCCACGGGCGCCACAGCGGAGGTGAACCGGTCGTTTTCGGCATGAACGCTTCCTTGCTGGACGAGCCCAGGACCAGCGTTCCCGTCTACATCTACTATCTACGTACGGAGATAGTAGATGCGCGAAAGCGGCGCATCGCGATCGAGGAGGAGGTGAAACATGCAGGGAATGATTGCGAATTTGCAGGCGCTGTGGGACTGCCACGTGATGATGCTCAGCGGCGCATGCCAGATGTGTGCGTCGATGATGGGGTAGCCGTAGCATTTGCCGAAAATCGGGCGGATATGGCGTAGTGCCCGGTCGGTGATCCGCTCGGCCTGTTGGGTCGAAACGATCGTCTGTCTCGCCACCGGCTCCTGGCGGGCGCGGCGTATCCGCCCAGCTCGCCGACGATCCGATTCGGGCCAGAACTCGTGTGGGACGTAAGGGCCCGCAACCCAAGGTTGTCAGGAAGTGCAAAGTAGCGGGATCCTGACGACAGGCTGGTGAATTCTCAGGCTCGTGGTGCAGCACTGCTGACGATGCGGTGGATGGTGGAGCGGCCGACGCTGTATTCCTCGGCCAGGTCCGCCAGGCTCGCGTCGTCGGCGGGGTCGTGGTAGCGGCGGTGGATTGTTTTCCGTGCCGTGAGAGGAAGTTTCGGCTGCTTGCCCTTGAGCCTGCCTTTCGCGCGGGCCTTGGCCATGCCCTCGCGGGTGCGTAGGTGGTTGAGGTTGGCCTCGAATTCGGCGACCATGGCCAAGGTTTGCAGGAAGAGCTTGCCGAACGGGTCGTTCCAGTCGTAGATCGAGCTCCCGAGTCCGAACAGCACCTCGCGCTCGCGCAGTTCGGTCAGGGTCTGGCCTGCTTCGGCCATGTTGCGTGCGAATCGGTCGAACTTCGGCGTGGTCAGCACTACCTGTCGCCCGTCGATGGCCGCCGCGGCGGAGGTGACGGCGGCGAGTGCGTTGTCGAGCCCGGCCCGGTTCTTGCGGGTGGTCCCGGAGAACCCTTTGTCGATGAAGATCCGCTCACGCGGCACTCCGAGCGCCAATAGCTGCTCGGTTTGGATCTCGACGTCTTGTTCGTCGGTGGAGCAGCGGCAGTATCCGACGCGGAACGGCTCACCCATGCCGAAAGTGTTCCAGATAGCGGGGGCTGACCGGCACAGTCAGCGGAACACCTCTACGGAACACCGGTGAGCTGGGCCGACGTTGGCTCTGCGTGGTGTTCCGGTGGCCGATCCGGTTACGGAACAGGTCAGGGGGTGTTATCGGTGTGTGGGGGTGTGTTGTGGGTGAGGGCGTGCTGGTGGGCGGTCCGCAGGATGGCCTCGGTGGGAGTGGTGCCGCGTAGCTGGTAGGCGTCGGGTCCGAGCCGGTCGAGGTCCGCCCCGAGCTCACGTGCGTCGATGGGGTGGCGGGCGCAGATGATCAGGAGCCGGGCGTGGGTGGCGTGGGCGAGTTCGGCGGCGTGGTCGACCACACGGTAGGAGCGGTCGGATCCGTCGGTGTCGACGATGATCGTGCGATAGGCCGTCATGACGGGCGTCTTTCACGAGAAGGGAGCGTGTTTTGCGGGGGAAATGGTCGAGATGTATCGGCGGCGTGGTGCGCGGCCGGGGGCCAGTACTGCCAGCACGATCGCCCCGACGGTGGTGAGGGCGGCCAGGGCGAGCGCGGCCTGGCCGCTGCCGTGCACGAACGCGGCCTTGGCGAACTCGGCCAGCGGTGCGGCCACCGGTCCGGCCTGGTCGGCGACCTGCAGCGCCGCGGCCAGGGAATCGGCGACCGGGCCGCGGGCGGGCTCGGGCAACTGGGGCAGGGCGGGCTGGATGCGGTGGGTGTAGCCGGCGGCCAGCACGCTGCCGGCCACGGCGATCCCGATCGCGGCGCCGATCTCGCGGGCGGCGTCGTTGACCGCGGCGGCGACCCCGTGTTTGGCCTCGGGGGTGTCGGCGACGATGGCATAGGTCGCCGGCGCGGTGCACAATCCCAGGCCCGCGCTCATGATCAGCAGCGGCCACAGCAGGTCGAGGTAGTGCGCGGCGAGTGTCAGCCGGCTCACCAGCACCAGCCCGGCGGCGATGGTGAGCAGGCCGGCCACGGTCATCACCCGTAACCCGACCAGGCTCGACAGCCACGGCGCGATCACCGAGATCACGACCAGCGGCACCACCATCGGCGCCAACGCCAGCGCCGAGGCCAGCGGCCCGTAACCGAAGACCAGCTGCAGGTACTGCACAAGCAGCAGGAATACCCCGAAGGTGACCAGGAACTGGATGGTCACCGACAGCGACCCGGCACCGAAACCACGGCGGGCGAACAACCGCACATCCAGCAGCGGCGCCGCCGAGCGCAGCTCGACGACCACGAAGGCCGCCGTCGCGGCCACGCCGACCCCGGCGGCGGCGGCGACGAGCGGGTCGGCCCAGCCGCGCGCGGGGAACTCGATCACGGCGAACACGATCGCCGCGACAGCGACCGCCACCGCCACCGCGCCCACCCAGTCCACCTGCGGATGCTCGCGCTGGCGGGACTCGGCGATGGTGCACGCCAACCCCGCCAGCACCGCCCCGGCCACGGTCAACCCTACGAACACCGATAGCCACGACCATCGTTCGAGCAGCACCCCGGCACCGAGAATCCCCAGTATCGCCCCGGATCCGGCGACCCCGGCCCATATCCCCACCGCCCGGCCGCGATGAGCGGGGGCGAACCCTGCAGTGAGGATCGACAGCGTCGAGGGCATCACCAGCGCGGCGCCTGCCCCGGCCAGCGCGCGCGTCGCGATCAACCAGGCCGGGTCGGACAGCAGCAGCGGCAGCGCCGAGGCGGCGGCGAACACCACCAACCCCACCACCAGCACCACGCGGCGCCCGTAACGGTCACCGACGGCGCCGGCGGGCAGCACCAGACACGCCAGCACCAGCGTGTAGCCGTCGACGATCCAGGTCAGCTGGGCTTGGGTGGCCCCGGTCGCAAGCGCGATCTGCGGCAACGCCGAATACAACGCCGCCATCGCCGCGACCACCAGCGCCACCGCCAGGCACGACACCGCCAGCATCCACCACTGGGCCCTGGTCCAGCGGGCGATCTCGACAGTGTCCGTTCCGGGTGTGGCCACCGGCACCTCCCCGACTTTGAAGACCAACGGTATCTGTACGAGACCATTCGTATCATAGTGGTTGGGGGGTGGGATAGAGTTCACCCATATCAAGAGTTCAACGACACGAATTCGGAGGAAGGCGCGTCCATGACCGACTCAGGCCCGGCGGCGACCGACCCGCTCGCCGCGGACGACGAGCAGGCCGATCCGCGACTGGCGCGCTCACGCAACCGGTTGCTCGACGCGGCCACCCATCTGCTGTCCACCGGCGGTGTCGAGGCGGTCACCGTCGAGGCGGTCACCCGCGTGTCGAAGGTCGCCCGCGCCACCCTCTACCGGCACTTCGGCAGCACCACCCAGCTGCTCGCGGCGACTTTCGAACGACTACTTCCCCAGGTCGACACACCGACCGGCACCGGGCCCGTGCGTGAGCGGCTCCTGGCGCTGCTCGCCAGCCAGGCCGACCTCATCGAACAGGCTCCGGTGCAGATGACCACCCTGGCCTGGCTGGCGATGGGTTCCATCGGCGAGGACCACCCCGACCCGGCCGCGGTCACCTCGCTGCGCGCGCGCGTCATCGAGCAGTACCGCCACCCGTTCGACCAGATCCTCACCAGTCCCGAGGCCCGCGCGATGCTCGGCGAGCTCGACACCACCTTCGCCATCATCGAACTCCTCGGCCCGATCGTGTTCGCCCGTCTCACCGGATTACGCAGCATCGACCACGACGACTGCACCCGGCTCGTCGACAACTTCCTCACCGCCCACCGAACACCCACGCCAGCAGACACCGCTATCGACATCGCCACGCCGTAACCACGGGCCCCGGTTCCGCGCGGTCAGAACAAGGTGTCGCGCACCCGCAGCGGCCGGTACCCGGTCGGGCCCAGCTGGGCCAGCTCGGCGTCGATGTCGACCTCGATCGCGCCGAAGAAGTTGATGTTGGCACTGTGGGCCGGGCTGATGTGGGCCAGGACCTCGTCATCGATACGCTGCCCGGTCCGGCGCATCTGCTCGACAGCGAACCCGTAATACTCTGTGGTCCAGGCGATCACAGCGTTGGTCGTCAAGGTCAGGCACCAGGCCTGCTCGGTCTGGTCCTCGAGGTGGCGCGCCCGGATCATCCCCTCATGGGCATAGAGCAGGTCGCGGCGCAGCGCGTGCAGCGACTCGCCCTTGTTGAGCTGCCGCGAGATCTTGCGCCGGTAGTCCGGATCGGAGAGGTATCTCGCGGCGTAAATGGTGCGCCGCAGCGCCCCGTACTCCTTGAGCGCCGCGGCCAGGGTGTTCTGCCGCCCCGACGCCGACAGCTTGCCGACCAACAGCGACGCGGTGGCGTGCCCGAACTTCAGCGATCCGGCCAACCGCAGCAGATCGTCCCAGTGCTCGGCGATCAAACCCAGGTTGGCCTTGCGGGTCATCAGCGGGCCCGCGTGCGGGAACCGGGCCTCGGCCTCGGCGCGCGGGCCCGGCCGGTACAGGGTGATCCGCCCCAGATCCCGGATCCGTGGCGAGAGCTGCATCCCGAGCAGGTCGAACAACCCGAAGTTGACCAGGGTGACCCCGTGGGTGTCGGTGGCGTGCTCGGTGATCGGCAGATCGGTGGCGTTGCCCAGGATCTCATCGAGCACGTAGTGGGCTTCGCGTTTGGTCGCCACGATGACCTTGGTGCCGTAGGTGGCGTGGGTGTCGCTGACATGGGTGTAGGTCGACAGGCCCTCGCTGGCGAAATAGCGGCTCAACGGCCGCGCCGTGGTCGACTTACCGCGCGTCGGGAAACGCTGCCCGTCGCTCGACGACAGTGTTCCGGCGCCGAACACCGCGGTCAGCGGCAGCCGCTGGTGGTAGCCGACCAGTACCAGGTTGGCCGCGCGCAGGGTCTCCTCGCGCACATACCACTCGTCGGTCCAGGCCAGGATGTCGTAGGTGATTCCGCACGCCTCGGCCATCCGGGTCAACCCCAGGTTCGTCGAGTGCGCCAGCAGTACCGCGATCAGGTTGCGTTTGAGCTCCGGCGTCCGGGTGGCCTGACCGCCGGCGTGGGTGAAGCAGTCCAGGTAGCCGGTGCGTTTGTCCAGCTCGATCAGCAGCGACACGATCGGCGCGAACGGCAGCATTTCGGTCAGCTCGGCCTTGAGCGTGATCGCCTCGGCGGGAACATCTTCCGCGCTCAGCGGCGAGATCACCAGATCCCCGCCCTCGTCCAGCCGGACCGGGCCGTCCCCGCCGGCCAGCACCTCCTCCAGCTCACCGAGAGCGTCGTGCAGTTCGGCGACCACGGTGGCCAGCGCGACGCCAGGATCGGCGGATCGCCCGACCAGGCCGCAGAACTCAACGCGTTGCGGTTCCCACTGCCCGGTGGTGAGCAGGTAGGCGGCCGGGTCGGCGTAACGGCGCGAGCCCGGCACGAACACATCCCCGCTGCGCAACCCGTCACGCAATCCGAGCAGCACACACAACTCCCAGTAGTGCCGATACGCGGTCGCGCTGCCGGATTTGCGGGCCTCGTCGAGGTAGCCGCGCCACTTCATCGGCACGAACCCGGTCGGGGCGTCATCGAAGACCTTGCGCCGCCCGGTCGCGTTCAACTCGCGCAGCATGTTCACCGCGATCAGCAACTCGGTCGCGGCGGTACCGCCGCAGAAGCGCACCGCTTCGAGCACCGCGGGGGTGAACTGACGCAGGTAGTTGTAGGAGGAATCCAACGCCGCCAGATGCCCGTGATCACGCGGCAACCTGGGCTTGGCCTGGGCGATCGCCGCGCGCAGGCGCTCCCACCCGATCTTCTCGCCGCGGATCAGCGCACCGATCTCCTCATCCGGAACGCCGGGGTCGGTGACGATTTCCAACAGATCGTCCAGCAGCGCCTGACGGTCCTCTCCAGTCTTTCCTCGTTCGGCCAGCCGCTGCTGCATCTTCCGTTCGGCAGCACCGAATTTCACCGAGATCGCCTGATCGAACAACGCCACGACCTCATCGAGGACATCGGTGCCGGACTGGGCCAGCACCGTGAGCAGGATCGGATACCGGCGTTGCGGATCCCGACGTTGCAGCGCTTGCGGACTCAGGCGCCGGCCCATCGTGGCCAAAAACCGGCGCCGCTCGGCGGGCAGCACCGACATATCCAGCCGATCAGCGCCCAACCCGCGCAGGAAACCCAGCTTGTCGACCTCGGCGCGGACCGCGGCCGCCGAGGCCTCCACCGGCCCGGTCGACAGCCACCGCAACCGCGAGATCCCCAGCGAAGCGTCGGTGACAAGCAAGCCGTCCAACTCCGCGCACCGCGCCGCAGTGAACTCGTGAGCGAGCCGGTCATAGGTTTCGGTCTGGGCCTGGTGGCGGGCGTGGGCGACCCGCTCGACCACGGTGACCGGGCCTGGCCGGATCACCTTCGCCGAGATCAGATACTCACACGCCAGCCGGAACAGCAGAGTCGGGGAATCGTGCTCCATCGCCCGCGCGAGCAGGAACTCATCGAGCTCCTTGAACTCGAGCGCACCGACCGCACGCCATCCCAGGTACCGCGCGGCCAGGCGCACATGCTCGGTGCGGGTCTTGGCTCGCCTGCCGTAGGCACCGATCACCACCGGATCCAACCGCAACTGCTCGGCGACACGAGCCACCGCCACCGGCGGAGCCGTGACCAGCCGATCCGGCACGAATCCCAGCCACGGCAGCGTACACAACGCGATCGCCAAGCCCAGCCGCTCGGCTGGGCCCCGGCCCCGGCCCGGATCCACGAACGCCAGATCCGCAGGCGTCAGCGTGAAGTACCGGAACAGCTCCTCGCGGCTGATCTCCGGGAATCCCCGCAGTCGTTCCAACTCCTCGTCCGCGAACATCCGCGTCGCCACGACCTCAGCCTCCACCAGCACCGACCAACATCATCATCGGCAGTCAAGCACCAACCAGTCGACAGTGCATGCCGAACTCGAAACCCCGTGCCCACCAGTCGGATACGCCAAATCCGCCCGATTTCCGGCGGATGCTACGGCTACCCCATGATGTGCTGCTGATCCCGACCGGTCGTCCGATCGAAATACTATCTCGCGTAGTATTTCGGTCGGACGACAACGGAGAGGGGCCACATGTCTACCAGAGCCGCATGGTCGATCACGTGTCTGTTCGTGATCGTCGCGTTCGTGGTGGCGCTGTGGCCCCAACGGGAGGACGACACCGTGACCCCAGCCGATTCCGGGCTACAGCCGACCGCGGTATCCGCCCGCCCCGCCCCGGCACGCAACGCTCTGCCCGACCCGGGCGCGACCCCGCCCTGCCCGACCGGCACGGGCATCGGGGCTGCAGGTCCCCTGGCGGAGGTGACGGTGCGGTGCCTGGGTTCGGACCGCCCCGTCGATCTCGGCGGCGCCCTGGCCGGGGAACCGGCCCTGCTCAACGTGTGGGCCTCGTGGTGCGGACCGTGCCGGGAAGAAATGCCCGTGCTCGATGCCTACGCCCGCGAGCCCGGCGCGGTGCGGGTGATCGGGATCAACGTGCAGGACACCGCGGGCTCCGCCGCGACGCTGATGACCGACCTGCGCATCGGCTACCCCTCGTTCGTCGACACCGACGACCGGGCACAGCAGGCACTGGCCGGCCCACCCGTGTTGCCGCTGACCTTCCTTCTGCAGCGCGACGGTTCGGTGGACCGGATCGCCGAGCCCGCGGTGTTCACAGGCCCGGACCAGGTCCGTGCCGCGGTGAACGGGCTGCTGCGATGACCGGCGTAAAGCCGACAGGCGGCCGGCCGTCTCGACTGCTGGGCCGAGTGGTCCTGGCCGTGGTGGTGCTGGTGGGGGTGAGCGGCTGCGGCACCGGCTCCGACGCCGTCGCCCAGGGTGGCACCTTCGATTTCGTCGCCCCCGGTGGACAGACCGACATTTTCTACGATCCGCCGGCCGACCGCGGCACCCTCGGCGCGCTCTCCGGCCCGGACCTGATGACCGACGGCGTCACCGTCGACCTGGCCGATTACGCCGACCAGGTGGTCGTGCTCAACCTGTGGGGACAGTGGTGCGCCCCGTGCCGCAGCGAAGCCGACGATCTCGAGCGCGCCTACGCAGCCACCCAGGATCTGGGAGTGCAGTTTCTCGGTATCAACGTCCGCGATCCCCAGCGCGACAAGGCCCAGGACTTCGTGATCGACAACAATGTGTCCTACCCATCGATCTACGACCCGCCGATGGCGACCTTGACCGCCCTCGGTGGCGCCTTTCCCACCAGCGTCATCCCGTCCACGCTCGTCCTCGACCGGCAGCATCGCGTCGCGGCGGTGTTCCTGCGGGCCCTGCTGACCGAGGACCTGCAACCGGTCATCGAACGCGTGGCGGCCGAACAGTGACCGTGACTGTGCTCGCGCAGGGAATCGGGGCGAGTTTCCAGACCGCGGCCGCGTCCGGGCCGCTGCTGTTGGCGGTGGGCGCCTGTCTGTTGGCCGGGTTGATCTCGTTCGCCTCTCCGTGCGTGGTGCCCCTGGTGCCCGGCTACCTGTCGTATCTGGCCGGCGTCTCCGGCGCCGAAGCACCGGCCCTGACCCCTGCCGGTGTAGGCACCGCCGGGGTACACACCACGGGCCGGTGGCGGGTCACCGGCGCCGCCGGCCTGTTCGTCGCCGGTTTCACCGTGGTGTTCGTGCTGGCCACCGCCTCGGTATTCGGGGTGATCGGGGCACTGCGGATCAACCAGGAACTGCTCCAACGCCTCGGCGGGGTGATCACCATCGTGATGGGCCTGGCCTTCATCGGCCTGATTCCGGCATTGCAGAAGGACACCCGTTTTGCGCCCCGGCGCATCTCCTCACTCGCCGGCGCCCCGCTGCTCGGTGGGGTCTTCGCGCTGGGGTGGACACCGTGCCTGGGCCCGACGTTGGCCGGGGTGCTGTCTGTGGCGGCCGGCACCGAAGGCACCACCGCCGCCCGCGGAGTGCTGTTGATCGTCGCGTACTGCCTGGGACTGGGACTGCCGTTCATCGCCTTGGCGTTCGGTTCGTCCTCGGCCCTGCGCGGTGTCGGATGGCTGCGCCGCCACTCTCGCACCATTCAAATCGTCGGCGGCGTGATGCTCCTCGCGGTCGGCATCGCTCTGCTGACCGGGGCATGGGAGTTGTTCATCGCGTGGATCCGGGATGAGTTCGTCACCAGCGTGGTGCTACCGATATGACCCTCACCGACCGGAATCCGGCACCACCGCTACCGAGTCCTCCTCCGTGGCGCCGCGCCCTCGCCCAGGCCCGGAACCTGTGGCGTCAGCTCACCTCGATGCGCACCGCCCTGGTGCTGCTGTTCCTGCTCGCGGTCGCCGCGATCCCCGGGGCGCTGCTCCCGCAACGCAACCTCAACGTCGGCAAGGTCGACGAGTACATCGCCGCCCGCCCGGTTCTCGGCCCGCTCCTGGACCGACTCGAAATGTTCGACGTGTTCGCCAGCTTCTGGTTCACCGCCATCTACGCGCTGCTGATGATCTCGCTCATCGGATGTCTGCTCCCGCGCCTGCGCGAGCATCTGCGGGCGCTGCGCAGTGAGCCGGTCGCGGTACCGCGCAATCTGTCCCGGCTGCCGCACCACCACCAGGGAAAACTCGACACTCCCATCGACGACACTCTCGAGCAGGTACAGACCGTGCTGCGCCGGTGGCGAACGGTCACCCGCACCGGCGACGACGGGCACCGGTCGATCTCCGCCGAAAAGGGCTACCTGCGCGAGGCCGGCAACCTGGTCTTCCACTTCTCCCTGGTGGGGTTGTTGGTGGCGGTGGCCACCGGCCGGTTGTTCGGGTACGAGGGCGCGGTGATCGTCATCGCCGACGGCGGTCCCGGGTTCTGCAACACCTCCCCGGCGGTGTACGACTCGTTCCGAGCCGGTACCGCCACCGACGGCACCGGACTCGAGCCCTTCTGCGTCAGGGTCGAGGACTTTTCCGCCGACTACCTCGACAACGGCCAAGCGAAGATGTTCACCTCGAACATCTCCTACCAAAACGGAGAGGACTTGGGCACCGACCGCTGGCAGCAGCACCGACTGCGGGTCAACGAACCGCTGCGCCTGGGCAACGAACGGGTCTACCTCACCGGCCACGGCTACGCGCCCCGGTTCACCGTGACCTTCCCCGACGGACAATCGCGCACCGAAACATTGCAGTTCGCCCCCGAGGACGCCACCACGTTCCTCAGCAGCGGCGCCCTGCGTTTCGATCCGCCCGGCGGCACCTACCCGGATCCGGACGAGCGCCGCCGCAACCAGATCGCGCTCGAAGGGCTGTTCGCGCCCACCGCAGCGTTCGACGGCACCTTGCTGACCTCGGTGTTCCCCGACATGTTGGATCCGGCCGTGGCCATCGACATCTACAAGGGCGATACCGGCCTGGATACCGGCATTCCGCAGTCGATCTTCAAGCTGAACTCCGAAATGATCAATCAGGGCCGGTTGGTCAAACAGGACCGCGTCAACCTGAAGCCCGGCGAGTCCACGACCCTGGCCGACGGTACCGCGGTACGGTTCGACGGCGCCGAGGAATTCGCCTACCTGCAGGTCTCTCATGATCCCGCGCAGAACTGGGTGCTGGTCTTCGCAATCACCATGATGGGCGGACTTCTGGCCTCGCTGGTGATCAAGCGCCGCCGGATCTGGGTGCGGTTGCGCCCTGACGGCGCCGGCACCGCCCTCGAACTGGGGGGATTGGCCCGTACCGACCAGGCCGGGTGGGGTTCGGAGTTCACCGACATCTGTCAGCGCCTGCTACCCGATGTGCCCTCTGCTCCGAAGGAAGACCGATAGCGTATGCCGATTGACGACACCCTCGCCCGCTACTCCGACCTGAGCTTCGAAACAGCCTTCGCCATCTACTTACTGGCGCTGGTGCTGTTCATCGCCGAATTCGCGGCCGTGCGGGTGCGCCGTACCGCACCCATCCTCGCGGCCGCCACCACCTCTGCCACTTCTACCACCTCTGCGGTCCCCGCCGACAGGCCGGGCCGGGTCGCCGAGCCACCCCGGCGGGACCTTTCGGACCGGCTCGGCCGCATGGGCGTCAGCGTCCTCGTGATCGCCCTGATCTTGCACGTTGGTTCGATGGTGCTGCGCGGGCTGGCCACCGCGCGTTTCCCCTGGGGCAACATGTACGAGTTCGTCACCGTCACCTGCGCGGTGGGCGTACTTGCCGGGCTGATCGTGCTGCGCCGCCCGGCGCTGCGCGTGCTGTGGGCATTCGCGCTGATCCCGGTGCTGATCCTGCTGTTCGTCGCTGGCACCGTGCTCTACGCCGATGCCGCCCCGGTGGTGCCGGCGCTACAGTCTTTCTGGCTGCCGATCCACGTCTCGGTCGTGTCCGTCTCGAGCGGAGTTTTCCTCGTCTCCGGGGTGGCCAGCACGCTGTTTCTGCTGGCGTTGAACGCCGAAAAACGCCCGGATACCCGGCTGGCCCGACTCATGCAACGGCTCCCCGACGCCCGCGCCCTCGACCGTCTCGCCTACCGCACGACGATCTTCGCGTTCCCCTTGTTCGGTGCCGGGGTCGTCCTCGGCGCGATCTGGGCCGAAGCCGCCTGGGGCCGGTTCTGGGGCTGGGACCCGAAAGAAACCGTCTCGTTCATCGCATGGGTGATCTACGCCGCCTACCTGCACGCCCGGGCCACCGCCGGCTGGCGGGAAACCCGCGCGGCCTGGATCAACATTGCCGGGTTCGTATCTATGCTGTTCAACCTGTTCATCATCAACATGGTGGTCTCGGGGCTGCACTCCTATGCCGGACTGAACTGACACACCCTGGGCATGTGTACCTGTGTGTACAGGGGTCTGCGCGTCCGCCTAATAGGAGGGAACTCGTCGATGAGTGAGGGGGCCACCACCGTGGCGCTCCCTACCTCGGTGCGCCGCCGCGGACCGGAGTTGTCGGTGCCGGTGCGTAGTGCGGCATCGATTCTGGCCGGGCTGATGCTCTATGCCAGTTTCCCACCCCGCACGGGATGGTGGTTGGCCCCGCTCGCCATTGCCGTGCTCACCGCCGTACTGCACGGCCGACGCAGGCGCGCCGGCTTCGGCTACGGCTACCTGGCCGGGTTGGGGTTCTTTCTGCCCTTGCTGCCCTGGGTCGGTGTCTACGTCGGACCAGTGCCCTGGTTGGCGCTTGCAGCGATCGAGGCGCTCGCGGTCGGGATATTCGGCGCCCTGGCCGCGGCGCTCAGCCGCCGCCCGGCGGCCCCGGTATCGATTGCCGCCGCCTGGGTGGTCACCGAAGCAATACGCGCACGGATTCCGTTCGGAGGATTTCCGTGGGGACGGCTGGCCTTCGGGCAAGCCGAGGGGCCACTTCTGCAGCTGGCTTCCCTTGCTGGGCCTGCCGGTGTGGGCTTCGCCGTCGCGGTGATCGGCACCGCGGTGGTCACAACCGTGATCGCTGCGCGCGAGCGGCGGCCTGCGGTCGCGATGGGTTCGATGCTGCTGGCAGCGGTCGCATTTGCGGCGGCACCGCTCGTCGGGATGCGCGACTCCGCCCGCTTCCCGGCATCGACGGTCACGGTCGCGGCCGTGCAAGGCAACGTGCCGCGAATGGGGCTCGATTTCAACGCCCAGCGTCGGGCCGTGCTCGACAATCACGTCGCGGCGACCGAACGACTTGCCGTCGACGTGGCGTCGGGTCGCGCGCCCCGGCCGCAGCTGGTGGTGTGGCCGGAGAACTCCTCGGACATCGATCCGCTGCGTCAGGCCGATGCCCACGCCGAGCTCGATGAGGCCGCTGCCGCCATCGGCGTGCCCATCCTCGTCGGTGCCGTGCTCGACAACGGGGACGGCACCAGCGGTAACAGTGCGCTGGTGTGGGATCCGGTGACAGGTCCCGGGGCCCGGCACCTCAAGCGGCGCCTGGTGCCATTCGGGGAATATCTGCCGCTGCGCCCGGTGATCGAGCGCCTGTGGCCGGCGGCCGCGCAGGCAGGCCGGTTCATCCCCGGAGACGGTACCGGCCGGGTCGAGCTCAACGGCGTACCGGTGGGGGTGGCGACCTGTTACGAGGTTGCCTTCGACGATGCGGTTGCCGAGTCGGTGCGGGCAGGCGCCCAGTTGCTGGTAGTGCCCACCAACAACGCGACCTTCGGCCGCACCGAGATGACCTACCAGCAGCTGGCCATGTCTCGGCTACGGGCGGTAGAGCACGGGCGGTCCGTGGTGGTCGCGGCTACCAGCGGCGTCAGCGCTCTGATCACTCCCGACGGCGCGGTCACCAACCGCAGTGCGATGTTCACCGCCGACGTCCTCGTCGGTGAGCTGCCCCTGGGTACCCGACTGACCTGGGCGACCCGGCTCGGTTCGGGCCCTGAGGTGCTCGCCGCCGCGGCCGTGATGTGGATCCTGCTCATCGGTCGCCAGAAGGCCCACACCCACCCAATTACTAAGACAGGTAGTTTTTAGCGCCTTCTTAGTATATCGTTTCGTTATCTTACCCGTCGCGGCAACGGCGGATCTACATCGAAAGAGCATGTCAGGAGCGTTATTGTGGGACGGCACCATGCATCAACCCGGAACCAAATCCGTTACCTTACCGATATAGAACCGGGTTCCGCGCCAGGATCCGAAGGACGCCGGGGGCGGCACCGGGCGCCGACGAACCGCGCCACGACCGGGGCATGTGCATCGTCGGTCGCGACCGGCGCACTGCTGATCGTGGGATCTCAGATTCTCGCTCCGGGCACCGCGGCTGCCCAGCCGACCTCGGGTGGTGTGCATGCCGCCGCGCCTGCACCGGTCCCGTTGCCAGCCGAACTCGCAGCACTGGCCGCTCTGCCGGAGGTCGAGGCGGCGCTCGACCAACTTGCCGCGGTTCCGGGTTTTCCCGCGGTAGTGTCCCCTGCCGCCACTGTTCCGGCCCTGCCGTCGAGCTCAGCGGTGCCGACAAACGCAGCCTCCTGGGCGACACCGACACTGCAGCCCCTCGCCGTCGCTCCGGTCTCGGGCACCTTGACCTCCGCGTTCGGACCGCGATGGGGTTCGTCCCACGCCGGTCTGGACATCGCCAACAGCATCGGCACCCCGGTCTATGCTGCCGCCTCGGGCACCGTGATCGACTCCGGCCCGGCCTCCGGGTTCGGTCTGTGGGTCCAGGTCCGGCACGATGACGGGTCCACCAGCACCTATGGCCACATCAACGAAACGCTGGTTGAGGTAGATCAGCGTGTGCAAGCCGGTGAGCAGATCGCCACCGTCGGCAATCGTGGTCAGTCCACCGGTCCGCACCTGCACTTCGAAACCACCGATCCGGCCGGTACGAAGGTAGATCCGACCCAGTGGCTGCAGCAACGGGGTGTACCCCCGACAGACCTGTCGCGGATGGCATAGCCGCCGCGTCGGCTCGGCGATGGCAGCCTCCGACGGCCCCCACGTGGAAAACTATGATTTATAGTATTTACGGTAGGGCGACGGCCTATCGGTGCCGAGGAAGGCAAACGCGGTGAACAGCTCAGACAAACCGAAGTCGCAGACGCCCCGAAAGCGACCGGGACCGCTCCTCCTAGCCGACTCGCACCGGGTGCCGTGGCCGATGATCGGCGCTGCCGTGGTGATCATCGCCCTGATCGGGGCCATCGCGTACAACCTCGTCCCGAAGATCTCCGAACGCACCGAGGCCCAGAAGTACGTGCCCAGTGCGGACAACCCCGATCCGTCTGCGGTGATCGACGGGGTGGAGAAGATCGACTACCCGGCCGGAACGCATGTGCAGGCACCGCAACGGGTGGCCTACGACCAGACTCCCCCGATGGGGGGCCCACACGATCAGTACTGGGCCACCTGTACCGGCACGGTTTATTCCGAACCGATCCGCAGCGAGAACGCGGTGCATTCGCTCGAACACGGCGCGGTGTGGATTACGTACGACCCGCAGAAGGTCACCGGGGACGAGGTGTCAACATTGGAGGCGAAGGTCGACGGCCAGCCCTACACCCTGATGTCGCCCTATCCGGGCTTGCCATCCCCGATCTCGGTGCAGTCCTGGGGCCACCGCCTCGCGCTCGATGACTCCGAAGACGATCGACTCGCCCAGTTCATCACTGCCTTGCGCCGAAACCCCAACACCCACCCCGAGGCAGGTGCCACCTGCTCCACCACTCCAGGCAGTTTCGATCCGAGCGCTCCGCCGCCGTTCGATGCGTCCGCGCCGGGGCCGGACGCCGTCCCCATGACCGTGGGCCAGCAGTCTGCCCCCGCCGCCCCGGCGACAGGCTCGAACCTCGGACCCGGCAATGGCTGAGTCCGACGACACTCCCGTCCTCACTGCCCCCGCCGCCCCGGCGACAGGCTCGAACCTCGGACCCGGCAATGGCTGAGTCCGACGACACTCCCGTCCTCAC
>NZ_JARDJE010000020.1:0-60890 GCF_048957735.1 Rhodococcus sp. As11 | reverse complement strand
TGCCCCCGCCGCTCCCGCTGCCGGTGGATGGGCCAGGCTCGGCCGCACGCTCGCCGTGGGTGTGTTCGCGCTCGTCGTCGGTCTCTATCTGGGTATCGGTGCCTCGGGACTGAGAGGCGGTCATCCCGAGCCACCTGCACAGGACTCGGTCGAGGTTGGCTTCGCCCAGGACATGTCGGTGCACCACAGCCAGGCGGTAGAAATGTCGGCCATGGCGCTGACCAACGCGACCGACCCGGCGGTCCGCACCCTCGCCTACGACGTGCTCACCACCCAGCAGGGCCAATGGGGCACGATGCAGGGCTGGTTGGCCGTATGGGACCGACCGCTGCAGGCGGCCGGGGAACCGATGACCTGGATGCGCGCTACCGAGGACAGCGCCGGGACGGCGGCAGGTATGACCGAGCACGCGGCGATGCCGCCCGGATCGGCCATCCAAGGACCACGGATGCCCGGGATGGCCACCACCTCCGAACTCGACACGCTACGACGCACCACCGGCCCCGCATTCGACACCCTGTACCTGCAACTGCTGCTTCGGCACCATCAAGGCGGCCTGCCGATGGCACGCTACGCCGCGGCCAACGCCACCGAACAAGTGGTCACGACGCTGGCCCGACAGATCGCCGACACCCAGCAAGCCGAATCGACGACGATGCAGCAACTACTTACGGCCCACGGCGCCGCACCCTTACCGATGAACTGACCGGCGAAACTGCCAGGACCCGGACCGGCACCGTCCCGGGTCGGCGCTCAGGAGCGATCATGAAACAGTCGTCGACCATGCGGGTGTCCCGCCTGGTGTTCCTCTACACCGCAGTCCGTCTGGCGGTGGTCGCCGGCTGCGCCGGCGCCGCGGTGGCCGGCGTCCACCTTCTCGGACTCGAGGTGTCGCTGACGTGGACGCTCCTTGTCGGTGTACTCGCCGGGATAGCAGTGTCGCTGGTAGCCCTGCATCGGCTGCGCACCCGGATCAACGACGAGATCCGCATCATCGATAACCAGCGAAAATACCCACCGAAACGGCCCCGGCCCTGATCCTCATCAATCCGATGTTTCGGAACGGACGCAGTCAAGGCCGCGCCGTCAAATAGATCAACACCAAATTGAGCGCCGTGATCGTGGCAGCAATAACCCACGCCACCATGGTGGTGAGCCGATGGTTGACGTCGATGCCCATCAGCGCCCGATCGCTGGTCAGACGCACCAGAGGGATCAACGCAAAAGGAATACCGAACGACAGCACCACCTGCGAGAGCACCAGGGCCCGGGTCGGATCCGTCCCGAGCGCGACCACCACCAACGCCGGCACCAGGGTGATCAAGCGCCGCGCCAGCAGCGGTATCCGTCTGCGCAGCAGCCCGTCCATGATCAAGGACCCAGCGTAGGCACCCACCGAGGTCGACGCGAACCCGGAGGCCAACAGGCCCAGCGCGAACAGCAGCGCTACCGTCGAGCCGAGTTCTAGGCCCAGCGCCGTGTGCGCCTCCTCGATCGAATCGACCCCCTCCCGGCCCTGCAACGTTGTCGCGGCCGTGAGCAACATGGCCAGATTCACCGTGCCCGCCACCACCATGGCCAGTCCGACATCCCAGCGTGTGACCCGCAGCAGCACGGCCCGTCGCGGACCGGGCTCGGGATGACCGTGACGATCCCGGACCAGTCCCGAGTGCAGGTACACCGCATGCGGCATCACGGTCGCACCGAGCATGGCCGCCGCGAGCAGCACCGATTCGGCACCGTCGAAGCGCGGCACGAGTCCTGCGGCCACGGCGTGGGCGGGGGGCGGGGCAACGAAAAGGCTGGTGACGAACCCGATCGCGATGACCAGCAACAGACCGGTGATGACCCGTTCGAAACCGCGCTGACCACGCGTGTCCTGCACCAGCAGCAAGAGCAACGAGACCGCTCCGGTGATCAACGCTCCCGTCAGTAGCGGGAGATCGAACAGTAGGTTCAGGGCGATGGCGCCGCCGATGACCTCGGCCAGGTCGGTAGCCATGGCGACCAGTTCCGCCTGTCCCCAGTACGCCAAGCGCGCCGGTAGGGACATGCGCTCGCGGAGCACCTCGGGCAACGACCTGCCGGTGACCAGACCGAGTTTGGCGGACAGGTACTGCACCAGCGCGGCCATGACATTGGCCACCACGATGACCCACACCAGCAGATAACCGAACTGGGCCCCGGCACTGACGTTGGAGGCCACGTTGCCCGGATCGACGTAGGCGATAGAGGCGACGAATGCCGGTCCGAGAAGAGTCCCACGGCGCCACCGTTGCACTGGCCCGACATTGCGCGTCAGCGTCATCCGCCCTCCAAAAGGTTTCCCTGAATTAAAAGTCAGGGGAACCGAAATTTCAAGAAGTCGCGGTGTGCACAGAGTCCCGGCGAGGAGATGACTGCGGGCAGCACCTCCTCGCCGAGTCCGGTGTCAGCTCTTCCGGAAGGCGCGCATTGCCGCCCAGGTGCCCCCGGCGATGACCAGCACCCCCAGTACTGCGAACCCCAGCAGCAACGGAATCGACGAGCCTGAGGACTGTGAGTCCTCAGGGGCAACCTGCGCTTCGGTGGTCTCGGGCTCGGCTGCGCCCGACGAGGGGGACGCCTCCTGAGCCTCGGAGGTCGGTGTCTGCCCGGCCGCCGCGGTGACGGTGAAGGCGTAGGAACCGGTGATGGGATGGCCGTCGGCGGAGACGACCCGGTAGCCGACGGTATACTCCCCTGCGGTCAAGGGCTCCGGGATGGCCAGCCGCACCCGTTCTGCGTCGACAATCGCCTCGGAGCTTCCCCGTTGAGTGCCCGAACTGTCGGTAAGTGTCACGGTGGCGAAAGCGGTGTTGATGGGTTGGTTGAACTCGAGTTCGATTCCGTCCGGGGAACTTGCCACCGTGGCGTCGGCGGCGGGAGTCGAACCGATCAACATGCTGTGAGCTTGCGCGGGCGCGACGCCGAGGAGCAGCACCGCGGCGGCCGCGGCGAAGATCGTGATGAGTCTGGTCATGGGAACATACTTTCTCGGCTCCCTACCCCGGCGCAGCGTCCGGCGCGGTGGCCTGTCGAGAGAACGCAAAGGGTGCTGATCGGGGTCTACCCTAGCCCATCTACTATGTACCGTAGTTTTACGGTTGGTCGGTGACGCTACCGGCTCGCTCAGACACCGAGACGGACGAGAATATGAAACTGACGACCAATGTGAAAGTGTCCGCGGCTCTGGTCGCCCTGTTCGTGGTGTTGTTGTCGGTGTTGCTCTACACCAATAGGGCCGGGACGAACGCCGGGACGACTGGCCAAGAGGCGCCCGGCGCTGCCACGGCACCGGTGTGGACCCCAGATATCCGTACCTTGTCCACGGCCCCCGACGACAAGGTCCAACTCGTCGAATTCCTTGATTTCGAATGCGAGTCCTGCCGGGCCTTGTACCCGGTGATGGAACAAATCCGCAACGAGTACGTCGGGCGGATCGACTTTGGGATCCGCTACTTCCCCATTCCCAGCCACACCAACAGCCATCTGGCCGCACGGGTCGTCGAAGCCGCGGCCCGGCAAGGGCGTCTCGAGCCGATGTATCAGCTCATGTACGACACCCAGGCACAGTGGGGCGAGTCGAGCCAGTCCCAGGAAAAAGTATTCTGGGGTTTTGCCGAACAACTGGGCCTGGATATGGCCGCATTCGAGCGGGACGTCAACGATCCCACCGTCAGCGCGCGCGTGGACCGGGACTTCGACGACGGTCTTACCCTCGGTGTACAAGGCACACCCACCCTGTTCCTCAACGGCGTCGAGCTGCCCCCCATGCCCACCTACGAACAGCTACGGGCCCGGATCGACGCGGCGCTGGCCGAGTGAGCGCCCCGACGCGTCCGGCGGCGCCTGCCACCGACGAGGCGTCGGGTCGGACGCTCGGCAGCACGGGGGTGGGCTGGATCCTCGTTGTCTGCGGCGCAGCGGGGCTACTAGCCTCGCTGGTACTCACCGTCGAAAAGTTCGCCGTGCTGGCCGATCCGGCCTATCGGCCCTCGTGCAGCATCAACCCGGTCATCAGCTGCGGGTCGATCATGACCTCGTGGCAAGCGGAACTGTTCGGCTTCCCTAATCCGTTGCTGGGCGTCATCGGTTTCACGGTCGTACTGACCACCGCCGTAGCGGTCCTGGCCGGGGCCGGCGTGCCCCGCTGGTATTGGAACGGCCTGTTCGCCGGCCTGACCGCGGCGGTCGCCTTCGTGCACTGGCTGATTTTCCAGAGCCTCTACCGGATCGAAGCGCTGTGCCCGTACTGCATGGTGGTGTGGCTGGTCAGCGTGCTCGGCTGGTGGTATTGCCTGCTGCACCTCGAGGCGGTGCAAAAACATCGACCGTTGCGGTCATGGCAGCGGCTGCACCGGCTGCATGCAGTGGTCCCCACCGTCTGGACGCTGACTGTATCCGCCCTGGTAGCGCACGCCTTCTGGCCGTACTGGCAAACCCTGATCTGACAAAAGTTTCCGGGTAGCGGCAGCCTCCGCTCACTCACGGCGCATCGAGCGATATTCTCCCCATCGCGAGGTACCTTTTGCGAGGCGCGCGGGAATGCTCGGACGACTACGTGCCGTCCTCGCGTGGTGGAGGAAGCCGGTGCAGGTACTGCTCGGGCAGCTCGGATTCGGCAGCCCGACGGGCAGCCTCGGCCTCGACCATCTGCGACGACCGCGCCCAAACCACCTTGATCCAGTGGTACGCCAGGACGGTCATCGCTCCCCACCCCAAAAACAAGCCGATGCCCGGGCCGGCCCCACCGGCGACGGGATCGAGGGTCTGCCGCGACCACACGGCAAGCACACCGAACACGATCGCCAGCGTGCACCCGGCGCTGGCAAACCAGGCCAGCACCCATCGTCGGGTCACCAGCGCCAGCATCGAGAGCACGATCCCGAACACCGCTGCCAGCACCAAAAAGATCCGCGAAGGAAGGGTGATGGTTTCGGCCTGTGCCACCGTAGAGCCGGCCAGCACCTGCCAGCCGTTGGCGCCACCGTTGTGCGGAAGTGAGAACGAGACCGCCACCACCACCACCACTGCAGCGACCACCACCGCACGCATCCCGGGATCGATCTGTCCGGCGACCCTCTTTTCGGCGGCCGCCAGCTCCTGTCGACGGTGGACCGGATCGGGGTAGACAGTCGACTCGTCGCCGGGCTGTACCTCGTCCGGATCACTACGGTCACCCGACTCGCTCATAACTCGACCTCCGCCCTGGGAAAATGTTCCGGTGACCGCGACCGTCCAAAGCGGAGCAGACCGGTCGGCCCTCGGATGGATCCAGCCCGATCCGTCCGAGGACCGACCGGCGCAGGTACCCGCACCCCTCGGACCAGGCACCAGCCCTCTACCCGGGATCGACCAGCACCTGTGCCTGGGGCTCGTCCCGCCACAACTGCGCAATGATCGCGCAATACGACCCCGCGGTAGCGGACCAGGTCGCGGAGGCATCGACTACCCCCAGCCCCCGGCCGATAACTCCGGCCGCGAGCAGCACCGCCCGATTGGCCAGTGCCGCAGCCGGACTGCCACGCTCGACGACGGTGCCGGCCAGGTCCGCCGCCACGTCGAAGAGCTCTGTCGGCACGGCCGGTACCGACTCGGTTCCTAGGCCATGCTCGCGCAGGTGCGCACCGGCACGAAGATGCCGATCCACCTGCCCGAGAACATGTTCCAACGCACGCACATGTCGGCGCAACTTACCCGGCTTGCCGATGTGCGCGGCGGTGATCGGCGGCAGGCGACGTAACCGTTGAGGATCCGGAAGCCCTGCATGCTCGAGCGTCACGGCGGTCAGGTCTCGGATGAGCCAGTCGGCCAATGCCGCGGTGGCTCGGTCTGTTGCCGGCACGGTCACCACCGGCATGTTGGTCTTCAACGGTATTTTCCGATCTTTCGGCGCCGAGACGGCGAACGATTTATTCCTTCTTATCGGTGCGTGCCGAGGCCTCGCCGGTGCTCCGCGGTTCGGCAAGCTCACGCTTAGCGATTTCGGTGCTCCTGGGCGCACCACCGAAACCCACGTGTGCCTCGGCCCTCATGCGTTCGACCATGTGCGGGTAGTGCAGCTCGAACGCCGGCCGTTCGGAGCGGATCTGCGGCAGTTCGGTGAAGTTGTGTCGCGGCGGCGGGCAGGTAGTCGCCCATTCGAGCGAGTTGCCGTAGCCCCAGGGGTCGTCGACAGTGACGATCTGCCCGTAGCGGTAGCTCTTGAAGATGTTCCACACGAATGGCAACACCGAGGCACCGAGGACAAAAGATCCGATCGTCGAAATCGTGTTCAGGGTGGTGAATCCGTCCGAGGGCAGGTAGTCGGCGTACCGGCGGGGCATGCCTTCATTGCCCAGCCAGTGCTGGACGAGAAAGGTGGAATGGAAGCCCAGAAATGTCAACCAGAAATGCCACCTGCCTAGGCGCTCGTCGAGCATTCGACCGGTCATCTTCGGAAACCAGAAGTAGATACCCGCATAGGTCGCAAACACCACGGTGCCGAACACGACGTAGTGGAAGTGCGCCACCACGAAGTACGAATCGTGCAGCTGGAAGTCCATAGGAGGGGAGGCCAGGATCACGCCCGACAGGCCGCCGAAGAGGAAGGTGATCAAAAAACCCACGGAGAACAACATCGGTGATTCGAAAGTCAACTGCCCCTTCCACATGGTGCCGATCCAGTTGAAGAACTTCACTCCGGTCGGGATGGCGATCAGGAAGGTCATGAACGAGAAGAACGGCAGCAGCACCGCGCCGGTGGCATACATGTGGTGCGCCCACACCGCGATCGACAGGGCCGCGATGCCGAGGGTGGCGTAGATCAGGCCGGTGTAACCGAAGATCGGCTTCCGGGAGAACACCGGGAAAATCTCGGAGACGATGCCGAAGAACGGCAGCGCGATGATGTAGACCTCGGGATGACCGAAGAACCAGAACATATGCTGCCAGAGCATCACTCCGCCGGTGGCGGGATCGAAGAGGTGACCGCCGAGTACCCGGTCGTATAGCAGCCCCATCAACGCTGCGGTCAGCAGCGGAAAGGCGATGAGGATCAGGATGGAGGTGACGAGAATGTTCCAAGTGAAGATCGACATCCGGAACATCGTCATGCCGGGGGCTCGCATACACACGATGGTGGTGATGAAGTTGACTGCGCCCAGGATGGTGCCCAGTCCTGAGATGGCCAGGCCCACGATCCATAGATTTGCGCCCATGCCGGGGGAGTGCACTTCCGTGCTTAAAGGCACATACGCGGTCCAGCCGAAGTCGGCGGCGCCGCCGGGGGTGATGAAGCCGCCGACTGCAACGAGGGATCCGAACAGATACAGCCAGTAGCTGAAGGCGTTCAGCCGGGGGAATGCGACATCGGGCGCGCCGATCTGCAGTGGAAGGATGTAGTTGGCAAAGCCGAACACCACAGGAGTGGCGTACATCAGCAGCATGATCGTGCCATGCATGGTGAACAGCTGATTGTACTGCTCATTCGAGAGGAACTGCAGACCCGGCGCGGCCAGTTCGCTGCGCATGATCAGGGCCATCAGGCCTCCGATCGCGAAGAACGCGAACGCGGTCACCAGGTACATCTGACCCAGTACTTTCGGGTCGGTCGTGGTGATCATTTTGTGGATGAACGCACCCTTGGGGCCGCGCCGCGCCGGCATGGGGCGGGTAGCGGCAGGCCAGGGTGGCGGGGCGAGAGCGGTCATGTGCTGTCCGATCCGAAGTTTCGCGCGAGCGCACGGTGATGAGACGCCCTCGAGCGTACCTAATTACTATGCTGCATAGTAATTAGGGTCGGTTCGGTCGCCCGTGCCGGATCATGCCTGAGCGAGGGTCAGGCACACGGCCGCGGAGGTCGCCGCCAGCCCGACCAGCGCGGTAGCGACAGGCATCGCCATCGACAACGCCGCAGCTGTGGCGTACGACACCTTCGGGCACCGCGTCCGCCAGCTCACGCGCAGCTTGAGCAGTCGCAGCGAGATCTCGTTGCTCAACCCCAAGGTCCCGGCCGGCTGCGGCAATGTCGAAGCGGAGACCACGGTCAGCGCCGAGCACACCGTCGCCGTGCTGGTGGCGCGGGCAGCGTGCTGATCAGCGGTCAGTTCGACCAGGGTTTTGACCGCGGCCGGGGCGGCGGCGAACAACGGCACTGCCGGAAGCACCGCGGCCAAGATGTCACATGTGGTGACGATCAGGTGGTGACTGCCTCGCAGGTGTGCCCGCTCGTGGGCCAGGACAGCATCGCGTTCGGAACCGCTCAGACACTGCGAGAGCCCGTCGGTAGCCACCACGAATCCGGGTCGGCCGGCCACGCTGTAGGCCATTGGCATCGGGTGCGCCAGCCACATCACACCGTCGTCGCGGGAGTGGGCGACGATGGAGACCACATCACGGTGGTAGTCGAGTAGACGGGTTTGTTCTCTGGTGTACCGCCGACCCAGGATCACGGCTCGCACGGTTATGGTGAGCAGGGCCAGGGCTCCGGTAGCGGCCAGGGTTTCGGTGATCCACGGCTGCATCGCGTGGGAAACCGCGGACAGACACCGCACCACGGCCTCGACCGCGGTCTCGGCAGGCGCATGGTCGGGCCAGGCCAAGGTGACCACCGCGGAGGCGCCGAAGAACAAGGCCCCGGCTATGCTGCCCAGCCACGCCGCCAGCAGGACTCCGGGAGGCACGGAGGTGGCGGCGAGCGGACCGAGCATTCGCGGGGCCGCCATCGAGATCAGGGCGGCGCCGAGCAACAGGACCAGGGCCAATGTCATTGGTCGGCGGCCCGGCCCGTCCAGCCCCGGCGCAGGGCATCGTATTCGCGGTCGCTGACCGTCTTGGCGAAATGCAGCAGCACCGCGCTGGGGTCGGTGCTGCTGTCGAGCAGGGCGCGCAGTGCCTCGGAGGTGGCTTCCTCCCGGCTGCGTGAGGGCGAATAGTAGTAGGCGCGACTGCGTTTTTCTCGCTGCACCCAGCCCTTCTCATACAGATGGGTGACCACGGTCAAAATGGTGGTGTAGGCGAATTCCTTGCGATCGCGAAGCCGTTCGACCAGGCCATGGACCGACTGTGGCTCGTCGGTCGACCACAGTTCGTTCATCACCTCGGCTTCGAGACCCCCCAACCTGTGTATGGCTTCCCTCGCAGACATTCGCCGATTATCCCTTATCTATGTGCGTGCATCTGACGCGATCTGAACCCCTCGTGCGTTCAACCATGCCATGGGATCGGCCTTCTGGCCGTCCGGTCCCCACACTTCATAGTGCAGATGTGGCCCGGTCGATTGTCCCCGATTGCCCACGGTGGCGATCTGTTCCCCGGCTCGCACGCGCTGACCTGCAGAAACCAAGGCCTGATCGATGTGCCCGAACACCCCGATCGTGCCGTCGTCCTGCAGGATTCGTACCCACAGTCCGAAGCCGGAGGCGGGACCGGCCTCGAGTACCGTGCCATCGGTCACCGAGACGATCGGGGTGCCGATCGAGTTGGCGATGTCGAGCCCGTAGTGGCTCGTGCCCCAGCGGGGTCCGAAGTTCGACGTGAGCGTGCCACTGACAGGCATCAGCGTTTTTGGGCGGCGCGCCTCGGCCTCTTGCATGAGTCGGCGCTCCTCCCGGATCCGTGCCCGGTCGAGTTGATCCGCGAAGTCTGCCAGCATCGGCACCTGCACGGCCTGCAACACCTGGGGGGCCTGGGGTAGCACATCCGTAGGGGCTGAGGGTTGCGACGCGGCCTCGATCTCGTCGCTGACCGTGGGAGGGACCGAGGCGGCATGGGCGCTCGAGGTCGTTGCTGCCAGCAGCGCGCCTGCCGCTACCGACACGGCCAGCACGCGTCCGCTGGTTCCTGGGCTCGTTCGGCGATGCGCGCCTTTGCTTCGGATCGGCCTCGGGGCGAGGGCGTCCGCATGCTCGGCAAGGGCATCCCGATGCTCGATATCGAGACGTTCTGCCGGGTCCAGGACAGCCACTGTCGTCGGGAAAGCAGCGTCATCGCGACCTGCGTCGATGGGATCGGTCGGCTCGGGAACAGGCCACGCTGCAGTACTACAGTCAGAGCGGCGGGGAACGACGAGTTGGGGCTCTGGTTTACGGTGTCGGGCCAAGATCGCATCCTCAAGAAGGCACCCGCTCGCGTGATAACGAAACGGTGACGGACACCGACACGTTACTACTATTCTGCATAGTTTCAATACCGGATCGTTACCCGGTCTCCGATTCGCGCTTGGGGTCGTGGCCGGAGTCAGCGGCGTCGGCTGCTGCCGCGGTACGAGAGTGTGGGTGCAGTCCGTTCAGCATCGCGTTGTACGCGGCCAGTTCGCGATCTCCCTCGCGGTCGACCTGGTCGTTCCGCTTCCGGGCACGCTGGTTTTCGATCGAACTCCATCGCACGAGCGCGAGCACGGTGGCCAGTAGCAGCGGTAGCTCGCCGACGGCCCACGCCAGGTTTCCACCGAGTCGCTGATTGGCAGCCAAGTCGTCGAACCAACCCAGTTGCAGTGAGGTATAGAACTCGGCGGCGATCACAAAATCCGCCATGATCAGGGCGACCAGAAAGAACGCGTAGCCGGCCAGCGCGACCGCCACTGCTCCCACGCGCGTCAACGGTCCCTGCGGCACGGGGACAGGATCGATCCCGACGGTGACCCAGAAGAAGACCAACCCCACCGCCAGCAACCACATATCGAGCACCATGCGTCCCGGGTAGGAGCCGCCGTCGTACAGTCCTCCGAGATACAACAGGTAGAAGGTGCCCACGAGCACCACCGCGGCCACCAGGGGATGGGTCACCCATCGCAGTGCGGTGCTGGCGAAAATCGCCCGCATCCAGTCGCGGGCTCCTGGAACTGCATCGCTGGGGCCGGAGCGAACCGCGCGGGCCGCCAAGGTGAGCGGAGCGCCCAGAACCAAGCACATGGGCACCACGATCGCCAGCGCTGCGGATGCGGGCAGGTGCACGCTGAACGCCGCCGGGGCGTAGCGCCCGACCCCGGAGGATGTCACCAGAAGCAACACTAGACAGCCGAGAAGCCAGGACACGGTGCGCCGGACCGGCCACGGCTGCCTCACTGCACGTAGCCTCCGCACTCCCAGCAGGTAGAGCGCTGCCAGCACGACCGCTGCGGTTCCCAGTAACAGATCGAACCGCCACTCCGTCAGCAACCTGCCCAGCGTCGGGGCACCATCGAACCCGTACCCCAAGACTTCGTCGACCAGGCTGGGTTCGCGACGTTCGCCCAATGGCGGCGGAGTACGGCCCAACGCCACCCCGAGTCCAATCGTGGCCGTCAGGACCGCAGATTCGATTACCGCCAAGCGTATGAACGTCCCCCGATTCGACGCGTCGGCGGCCAGAGCCGTGATCGCCACCGTCCGTTGGCGCCAGCCCAGCCACCCCACTACACCGAGTGCGACGACCTTGGCCAGGACCACAAGTCCGTAGGGGCCGGACAGAAACTCCCGAAGCGGAACCCGCACCAGAGCATTAATTATTCCCGACGCAGCCATCACCACGAATGCCACCGTCGCCAGCGCGGAGAACCGGCGTGTGGCGACATCGAGATGTCCGCCACCACGCACGGCGTGCAACACCAACGCTGCCAATCCCCCGGCCCACAGTCCGGCCGCCACCAGATGAAGTATCAGGCTGTTGGTGGCAAGATCATGCGATCCGCCCCCGGCGGAATGTCCCGTCAACGCGCGTGGCATCAGGCTCCCTACCGCCAGGACCAGCAACAACGGTGTCCACCGGTGCTGCAGAATGAGGCGGCATCCCAGCCCCACCGCGGCAGCCATACACGCGGTCCACAGCCAGGCGGTGGATGCCTCGATTTGCCCCACCGACTGCACGAACGGAACCGGATCGGCGAACACGGTGCTCAGTGGTTGGCCGGAGGTGTCCGACAACGACAGAGGAATCAGCACCAGCGCCGATCCTGCCCATAGCGCTGTAGCCGCGCCCGCAGTCCGCACCGCGCGGTAACCGTCGACATCGAGCAGCCCGGAACGCTGTGGTGGTACCAGCACCGCCGCCACCAGCAACGACCCGATCATCACCACCGCCGCCACTTCCCCTATCGCGGTGGCGGCCGGGAGTCCGTATCTCGTGAGCACTCCTGGATCCGGCAGCCCGAGCAACCGCAGAACCTCGCTGCTCGACACGGCCGCCAGGGCGGCCGCCACCAGGGCCGCGCCTGCCGTCCAAGAGACCATCATGCCGACTACAGCTCTACTGGTACCTGCCACGGAAAACCTCACCTCGTCCGTTGTTCGCCCGTTCCCGCCGGCCGAACCTGCAGGCCGCGCCTCGCCGCCGAAATACTATGAAGGATAGTTGATCGTGCCGATCCAATTTTCGCGACCATCCTATATATTCATGCGCATATGACTATATGATGTCGGTGTCTTGAGAAAGGAAAACGATGAGCCACGGACACGGACACGGCCTCTCGCCCGCCCAAGCCACCAGCGCCTCCGGCCGACACGTCCGACGGTTGTGGATCGCCGTGGCCCTGGGCCTGGTGACCTTTGTGCTCCAGGTCGTCGTCGGACTCTCCACCTCGTCGCTGGCCTTGCTCTCCGACTCCGCGCACGTGTTCACCGACGTGTTCGGCGTGTTGATGGCCGTCACCGCTATCACCGTCGCCCAGCGTGCCCGCACCCGACCGGACCGGACCTTCGGCCTGTACCGCACCGAAGTGTTCGCCGCCCTGCTCAACGCACTCCTGCTGTTCGGCGTCGCCCTCTGGATTCTCTACGAAGCCCTCCAACGACTGTCCGCCCCACCCGAAGTCCCCGGCCTGCCCGTCACCATCGTTGCCGTGGTCGGCCTCACCATGAACGTCATTTCGTTTCTCCTGTTGCGCGCCGGCGCCAAGGAGAGCATCAACGTCCGCGGGGCCTACCTCGAAGTCCTGGCCGACATGCTCGGTTCGGTCGGCGTGCTTATCAGCGGTGTGGTGACCATCGTGTTCGGCTGGCGGTACGCCGACCCGCTCATCGGTGTCGCCATCGGACTCTTCGTCCTGCCCCGGGCCTACAATCTCGGCCGACACGCGATCGGCATACTGCTCCAACAAGCCCCGAAGAGTATCGACATCACCGAGGTCAACGCCGCCCTTAATGCCCTTCCTGGAGTCCATGAATCCCACGACCTGCACGTCTGGACTCTTACCTCGGGCATGGAAGTGGCCTCTGCACATCTGGTCACCGAATCCGACGCGGACTCCACAGCCGTGCTCACAGCGGCACAAACCTTGTTGGCGGAACGCTTCGGCCTCGAACACGCCACCCTGCAGGTCGAACCCCACGACGGCGAGGGACGCTGTCGCGAACTCTCGTGGTGACCTCCACAGACCCACCAGGAGTCCCTGGGACGAACACGGCGCACGCTGCAGCTCCTTCGATCCTACGGTCACTGTCGCCGAGGCTGCGATGGCCAGTTCGAAGTTGTTGCCCGCGGCGGTGAACGCCAGGGTGGTGGTGCGCTCGTAGCCCAGACCGATCGCGGCGCCGAACAGGAACCCGCCGCCCCACATGAGGACAAAATAGGTGAGCAGAGGCAGAGCGATGCGCACGACGTCCCATGGCTGCGACGTGATCTGTTCGCCCTGGAGCGCGAATAGGAGCACGATCGTGAACAGCAACCCGTACAGCGTCCACGGCCCAGCCGGTCGACAGAGGCAGCACTCGCCAGTTCGACACGCTCTTCGGCAGCTAGACCTATTCCGAGGTCGCCGATCTGATCGCTGAGCCGCTGCGCCTGCAGGCCGGGCTGCTGCCCGACGGCAAGGTCGCCGCCGTACGCGCGCTGCAGGCCGACGGAGCGAAAGTGGTCGTCGTCGGAGACGGCATCAACGACGCTCCCGCGCTGGCCGCTGCGCATGTCGGTATCGCCATGGGTGGCGCGGGATCGGATCTGACCTTGCAGACCGCCGACGCGGTCGTCGTCCGTGACGACCTCACCGCCATCCCTGCGGTGATCCACCTGGCCCGGAGGGCTCGACGCCTGGTCATCGCCAACCTCGTCATCGCCGCCTCGGTCATCGTGGTCCTGGTGACCTGGGACCTTGTCGGCACGCTGCCGCTGCCGCTGGGAGTGGCGGGTCATGAAGGCTCCACCATCCTCGTCGGTCTCAACGGACTGCGATTGCTGCGAGAGACCGAATGGCGCCGTGCTGTCCGCACAGACCGACACAGTTCCGCTGCGCACGTGTGACCTCGCCACCGTTAGTCATCTGGCCGAATCCACCTTCGACGCTCACCTGTCTCATCTGCTTCAGGTGGTCACCGATTTCGAAGAGCATGGCATCGGTTTTCCCTCGGTGACCGCATCGATACTGTGGTAACGAAGTGCTCCATCTCCGATGTCACAGAATGTACGTCTATGGAAGGCACCTGATGCTGCGCAAGTTCGTCGTCGTGACCGCTGTGACCGCCGCGCTCGGAGCGGGTTCGATGGGTACCGCTGCTGCGGACACCGCCCCACCCGTGCCTGCCCTCAACTTGTGCAAGTGGGAGCGCTTTACGCCGGAGTGCATTGCACTGTGGTTGGCGGGCGTGGCGACCGGCTCGGCGGGATCCGGTTCTGCCTTGTCCTGATCGACGGCGCTCGTTAACTGTGGCTCTGGCGCACTCCTGTGGGATGCGTCGGAGAGAATCAAGACCGACGACAACTGCATGAATGCACGGCATGCGTGCACGTCCAGCGGGCGACTCCATCAGACTCCCTTCACAGTCCCTCAAGCACCCCCATCAGGTCCTCGAGGAGCGCATCGGTGCGGGCTTCGATCTCGTCGAAGACGTCGGTGAGGTCTTCGAGGGTCTGGTGATCGCGGCGGCGGGCGGTGGTACCGCGGTCGTAGTAGCCGGCGTCGAGGTCGATCTCAGGCTCGACCCAAGCGTCGACATCGTCTTGCGGGGGAACGGGCAACACCTTCCGTACCGGGGCCCGGCCGGACAGGTGCGCCCGGGTCAGCGCCGACACCGATTGCGGGGTCATCGGCTGCGCGTGTGGGAGGTGTCCCCAGCGGTCGATCGGACACAACAGCGGTTGCCGAGCCTGTTCCGCATCGAGCGGATCGGTGATGATCTCGCTCGGGTCGGTGAGGTGATGGCGCAGCAGATGGGTGCCGGGATACTGGTCGAGGAACGCCTGGATCTGCGCCCACCGCTGGTAGATCGCGACCGCGGGGTTGTCCCCGGTCTCGGAATCCGGTGGGAGACGGAATCTTTCGCCGGTCCGGGTGGTAACCACGAGGGTGTTGCCGTCGAGGCGGAGGTCGCGGCGGCGCAGCCGGGTGAGGTCGGTGAAGGTCATGCCGGTGGCGGCGAGGACCAGCAGGAGCGCGTCGCGGCGGCCGAACAGTCCGCTCGGCCATCCCTCGACAGGTAGTTCGGCCGCCCGCTGCACCAGAAGGCGCCCGAGCCGGTCGAGACGCGAAGCACGAGTGGTGTCGAGGTGCCGGCGCACCATCTCGGTCCGCCCCGGGGCGGGATAGCCGTGCCCGGTGTGGACGGCGTTGATCGCCGACAAGCGGCGCCGCTGCGTCGCGACCACGGCCGGGTGCTCGTGCAGGAACAACGCCAGGGATTCGGGTGCGGCGGGGATGGGATGGTGGTCGGCGGCGGTGCACCAGTCGGTGAACAGGGCCCAGTCATGGCGGTAGCGGGCGGGGATCCGCAGGTCGAGGTCGGCATCGTGAACATCGGTGCTGCGGAAGAACTCTCGTCCGGCGCTGGCGCTCACGGTCACAGGCCGAGATTGGTGACGGCGTTGCCGATGAGTGGTGCGTGTTCGCGGGCGTAGGTCTCGAGCATGGCGGGGGTGGTGTGACCGGTCTGGCGCATGATCGCGTGCGCGGAGGCGCCGTTGCGGAAGGCCTGGGTGACGAATCCGGCCCGCAACGAATGACCACCGAGCTGTTTGACGATGTCGGGGTCGTAGCCGGCCTGTTCGGCGCGGCGCCGGATCGCTTTGTGTACCGCCGCCCCCGACAGGACAGTGTCGGAGAGGTTGCCGTGCTTGCGGATCGCCCGCAACCACGGCGAGGACGGCGCCATGCGTGGTCGCGATCCCCGGCAGACGTGCGCCTCGAAGGGTTCGGCGGTGCGGAGCAGCCGGATGACGGCGGGGCGGCCCCCGGTGTCGAAGGCGGCGACGACCTGCGCCCACCGCATCCACGCACACGGCGGGCAACTGACGTGGCTGTGCGTGAACGGCAGGGCCCGGATACTCCCCCGCCCTTCCTGATCGGTCTTCGATTTCCGGAGTTTGATGTGCAGCCCGTCGAGCCGGTGCAGCGACACGTCGCTACAGGTGAGCGCGACGAGTTCGCTGCGGCGAAACGCCCCGGCGAAGCCCACCAAGAAGATGGCGGAGTCGCGGCGTTCGAGGACCTCCGCGGCCCAACTGCCGGTATCGGCGCGCATCTTCTCGACGATGGTGACGATGTCGGCGGTGAGCAACGGCGCCCGCGGGGTGCGGGGCCGCTCCCCCGCCGCCGCATAGTCCCGGCGGATCCCGGACAGGGTCGCGGTGACCAGCTCGTCCGCTCCGGGGGCGGGGTGGCCGGCGCGGCGGTGGTGGAAGCCGATCCCGGCGACCCAGCGGGCCAACGTCGAGGGTGAGTAGGCCCGCTCCCCCACCTCCGACACCGTCGATGCCGCGTCGTGGAGGTAGGCGGCGACGGTGAGCGGATGCGCCGGCAGCGGGGCGTGTCCTTCGCGCTGGCACCAGGCGGTGAAGCGTTGCCAGTCGGCGGCGTAGTTGCGGCGGGTCGACTCCGACCGCGACCGCCCCGCTGTCCCGGCCACCTGCACGAGGGTCTCGGTCGGCAACACCGGCACCGACGGCGCAGCTGGGGCCGACTCGGTCGGCACAGGCACGGAAACGTCGTCCGGACGGTGGCTGATCAGGTCATCGGGCACGAAACAGGAGCCTACCGTCCCGCACCGACGCTCTCGAGCAGGAAAAGGCGCTCAACAGGTGTTTCGGGGGCGATGGTGCGCTAATGGCAATTAGCAACACCGACACCACACAAACCATGAGTGACATTGGACAGGACCGTGAATCGCGCCCGATTTGTACTTTTTGTAGGTTCCACGATTCGGTGTCGGTTTCCAGATTTCGTGGCGGTAGTATGTCGGTTTCCGCGTTTCGTGTCGGTCTGCACCGTGCTGGTCGGACACTGGGAAAGTGTCCCTGACCAGCGAAGTTGAGGTCAGGTACGTGCAGGACTCGGATGTTCTTGCCGCGACGACCCTCACTGCGGCGGACCCGTGGCGGATGATCCGGGGTCTGCCAGTACGGAAAGTCCGCAGCCACCCATCATCGGCACTATTCCGGGATGTTCTGCTCGGGCCACCAACCGTGGTCACGCCGGGCCTGAAGCGAACTTCGAACACCACCGATCAGCGCAACCGGACGATGCGACCCCAGTTGCTTCACGCCGCATCACCTCGGCCATCAGCCGACCTTTCCTATGATGCGCGAGGGGCACGGACCACCGGGACGTACGATCGGTCCTCTGCCGATCGACTGCTCCGGTCGCAGAAGGAGAGAGACACGATGTTGTACACCGGCAGAGCCAGCGTCGACCGAATATTCTGCGTGAAAGACGCGGACGATCGGGCCTGGGAAGAACTTCCTCCGTTGCCCGAGCCAGGCTTCGGTCTGCTCGCTGCCGACACAGGGATGGTCTACGTGTACACGGGGATGTCCATGGGACCACTCGACCTGCAGGTCGAGGTCCTAGGTGATGCTCCCGATCTCGTCGACAACGGATGGGAAGACATCGAGGAAGCCTCGCTGCAGACCTACTCGGATATCGCCACGGTCCTCACCGGCGCGGAGGAACCCGTCGAGGGATTCCCGGACACGGTGCTCTCGGCCGGCACCGGAACCTATCGGGTCCGCGCCTATGCCGCAGGACGCGACCTGGCGTGGGATCTCGTCGTCGACGAGGTGGTCGAGCGATACAAGCTGCAAATCTGGCCGGCACCGTACGCGCCGCCGCGTATCGTCCAGCATCACAGCGCCCACGCAGTGATGGGCTACTAGAAACTGCTGTCGGCAGGCAGGATCGAGTTGATTACGTTGTCGAGCGGACGACCCTGCGAACACGTGAGGTCATTCTGGAACGGTCAGTAAGACGGGACCGGAATCCTCAAGAACTCCAGTGCTGTCCCGGCGCTCAGCTGCCCCTGATCTGGGGAAACGCTGAGATGAGGGTGTCCTACTGACACGAAATCTGGAAAGTGGCAGGTCCTCCGAGAACCTACAGTGGCTTTTGTAGGCTCTCGTGTGAAGTGACACGCGAGTGGTCCAATTGCCAGCCCTTCTGTCCAATCGTGCCTAGGGTCTGCTCAATACCACTGTTCTACTGGGAAACCGCTCGCTCGCAGTGCCGTCGGGCACTTGCCCTCCGCACGCAGCTCGAGGGTCGGATCGATGGGGGACGAACAAGGCATGACAAGTACGGCAAGCGGGGCGTCCGATCGGCAGGCCGAGTGCAGGCGCATCGTCTGGATCAACGGCGCTTTCGGAGCCGGCAAGACAACAGCTGCACGCGTACTCGCCCACGCTATTCCAGGGGCAGTCATTGTCGACCCTGAAGCGGTCGGCGCACTACTACGTCCTGTGCTCCAACCAGTTGCAGCCGTGCGCGACTTCCAGATGTGGAGCGCGTGGCGCACACTCGTTGCCGCAACGCTCAACGCAGTCGTGCACGAACTACCGGATGACGGCCCGCAGTTGGTCATCGTTCCCCAGACCATCACCGACGAGTCCTACTGGACACAGATCAGAGCCGCACTCGATCCACGAGTCGATGTGACCGGCGTCGCCCTGTACGTAGACTCCGTCGAGCATCGACGTCGCGTCACCGAGGACGCAGAAGAGCAGGATGCACTGCGCTGGCGGCTTGGTCATTTCGATCACTTCAACACTGCCGAGTGGATACGCACGGCATTCACAAGCATTGACACATCGACTCTGACGCCCGAAGGTGTCGCAGCCGCGGTTGTACACGTTCTTCGGCCAAGTCCCCACAGAAGGCCATCGAGGCACTCGGTACACACAGCTAGATTCAGCTGAGATCAGCGAACAGCACCGAACGGCGCGAGCCCGGCTGCGAGAGTCCGACGTCAGCCGCACCCGCATATGTGAACGGATGTTCGTGTCGGCCGGCGGTTTGGGTGCCAACGGCGGACCGCAGACGGCAATCGCTGCATTTCGCGTCGGCTGGCTCGCCGACAGTGCCTCCCTCGAACACTTCCCGGGTATCGAACTCGCCAGTTTCTCGATTTCATGTCAGTCGGCTCCGTCCGCGATGGCCAGCAAGGGTTCGCGGACGGTCGAATAACCTGCCATACCGATTTCCGAGCAGGGCTTATGGGGCCGGGTGGGGTGGGTCTGGTCCGGTCGCCGGAAGGACCGTGGATCCAGGAAGTCGGTGTTCTCGTCGAGCTTCGTCCAGGGTCGTGACAGGCCCCGCCCTGCGAGCGTGGCGGCATCGCAGGTCCGTGCGCTGAACTGTCCGTATCCCGCTGAAATGTCGAGATCCCCAGCAGGACCTACTTTCTCGACGGCTACTGCATCGTCCGGTGGGCGGGAATGCCGTGTCCTGCCCGGTGGTGAGCTCAGGGTCGGTCATTCAGGGGGATCCGACGCACCCCGCTCTAGCTGCGTTGACACATCATTTTGTTTCTAAACAATACTTTTTCGTTAGGTTTTCCTAAAATAGCTCTATGTCTCGGAACGGACCGGCACGTCGCATCGGCAATGTTGTTCGGGATCTACGTCCCACCCTGGGACTGTCCCGCCGACACTTGGCGGAACTGAGCGGGGCGCACATACAGACGATCGGCGCCCTCGAACGGGGAGACCAGCGGCCGAGTCTGGACCTGGCAATGCGCATCAGTGCCGCGTTCGGCCGGCCCGTACAGGAGGTGTTCTTCTGGGCTGATTCGTCGACGACCTCCCGTGATCGGTGAGCTTCTACCGCCATTCGGGTGATCGAGGGCGGGGCGACGAAGACGAATACGCTTTGTCGCCCCGCCGTTCGACGCGCGTCGGGGAGGACCCGATGACAGTGATGGCGGGTTTTCTGCGCTGGCACGTACTGAGACCATCTGTTGTGCCTGGGCCGCAGTGAGGGTCGTCGCGACAGGATCGGTTCCCACACGTCGCGACGTCGGCCCGCCCCGAACGGGTGGCCGGATCCGGACATGGCGTCGTTGATCGACGCCTCGAACGGCAAGGAGATCGATGCGATCGCCCATGGCCCGGTACTGCCCGCCCGGCCTGAGGGCGGCAGTCGGATGCCACCCCACCGGGACGAACACGAGGTTCGGTCGAAGATCGGTCGTCTATCTGTGACGATCGAGCAGTGAGTGCAGGTCGCTGGTTACCTCAACGGACGACTCTGCCGACCCCGAGAGGAACCCGATGCACATCGACCGTCTCATTCTCCCCGTCTCCGGCATGGTGCTTCAGCACCGGCAGGACGGCAGGCATCTCGTCGCCGCCGAGGACGCACTGGAGATTCTGTACGAGGCAGAGCAGCAGGGCGTGCCGATCTGGAGCGAACCGGACTACACCGCGGTGACCGCCTTCGGCGAGGTCTTTCCCGGCGATGTCCCACATCCGACCTGGTGGGCGGTCGTCGGTACTGCAGCACCCGACACCACCGTTCATGTCACTGTCGACGACGAGCGGGTTGCGGACCCGCCGGTTCACCGGCTGGCCGAGCTGTGGGCCTGTGAGTGGATCGCGCATCCCGCCGTCATCCGAGTTCACCGCAGCGATGATCATCAGGTCGCCCCGATCCGGATCGGGCGTCCGGATTTTCTTCCGCCGGCGCGGTACCCGGAGTGGGAGATCGACAATTGAAAGAGATCAGACACAGACAGCGAGTAGTGCCGCAGCCACGACGATCACGTCGCTACCGCGGATCTTTTGCCGGATCAGATCGACCGGGACTTGTCCGAAGCCGGTTTCGAGGATCAAACCGTCGTAGGTCAGGGGCGCTCGCGTCCGGATCCGGTACATCGCGGTCACCGCGCCGATCAGCACCAGTGCCATCGGTGTCGGGTTCATCGCCACCAGCGGTGCGGTCAGCATCGTCGTCACTACCGCCGCTACGACGGGGATCACCGTCAACGGCAACCGCAACCCTCGATCGTCGGCTCCGAGCATCACCGCGAGTGCGGGATCGGCGCACAGATCCCGTAGTCCGGCACTGAAGATCATGCACACCCCGAACACGAGCGCCAGCTGCGTCCATGCCGCAGCAAGTGGCGACAGCACTGCCGACAGCGCCCACCCGGTACCCACGGCACCGGCCGCGACGAGCAGCGAGTGCGGACGGCGCACATGACGTAGTGCGTCGGTGCGGATCAAGGCGCGGGTGCGGGAGGTGGGCATCCGGCGCGAGGGGCGGCGAGCCACGCGTCGCCAGGCTCGTTGTTCCAGGGCGCCGGTGACGATCGACAGGTCCAGCATCGTCAGCGACACCGACGTCGCGGCGGCGGTCTCGGAACCGATCGCCATGCGGGCCACCGTGATCCGACCGCACCACCACAGGGCCATCCCGGACAGGACTGCCGCCACGATCGAGCCGACGAGGACAAGAGCCCACGAGGTGATCAGCGCGACCGTGCCGCCTGCGGTAGCGACGATCGCAGCCACGGCTGCACCCGAGAGACAGACGGCGGTAACGACACGCAGGGTCCAGGGGGGAAGGATCTCGCACTGGACGAGCACTCCGAACGCAACACTGCCGACGCCGAGAGCGCCGCCGAGCAGTGTGCACGGCAGCCAGTGCGCGAGTTCACCGACGAATCCGCACAGTCGACCCCCGGCCAGACCGAGGGCACCTCCGATGCCGAGGGTCGCACCGACCCGCGGCCGGAGCACCCCGCGCCGGTCGACCGGGGTGGGCAGCAACCACCATGCGGTCTCGCTGCGAACGTTCACCGGCCCCAGCGCTGCTGCTCCCGTCACCAGGGCGGCGGTGAGCACCCCGCCCACGGCCCATCCCCATGTCGGGTTCCACCGCTGGTGTGTGTCTATCAGAGGCGAGGTGGTGAGCACGGTCGCCGGCCGCGTCGTCAACCACCACAGCACACCGCCGCACCCATACGCCCCGAGGGCGGTCAACGCGAAGGTTCCTTCGCGGAGCATCGGCGGAGTGTGGGCACGTTCGAAACTGCGGCGGAGGGCGCGCAGTGTCGACGCGGAGGGAATCGGGCGGGACGTATCGGTCAGCGCCATGAGTCACCGTCGACGATCTCGTCGGCTACTGCAGTGACCAGGGTGTGGTCGTGGGAGACCAGCAGCACCGCAGTGCCAGCGTGCTTCTCGGCGCGGATGGCTTCGGCGAGCCAGGCACGGCCCCCGGTGTCGAGGTGCTGCTCGGGTTCGTCGAGTACCACTATCGTGTGAGGGCGCACCAGCGCCGAACCCAACGCCAGGCGATGACGCTGGCCACTGGACATCGTCACGGGAAGTTGATCGGCGATCTCGGCAAGGCCGACCTGATCGAGGATGCGTGTGGCCGAAGTGTAGGGGTCGACGGCGCCGTGGGCGACACCGACCAGTTGCAGATGTTCGTGGGCGGTCAGGTGCGCGAACAGGGCGGGTTCGCCGACCACTGCGGCAACAGTGGCCCGGAAGGTCGCCGAGGATTCGTCGACCAGACGTCCGTGCACGGTGATGCTGCCGTGATCGAGCCGGTCGGCGCCGATCACGCAGCGCAGCAGAGTGGATTTACCGGCGCCGTTGGCACCGACGATCGCGCAACACCGGCCGGCAGCGACCTCGAAGCTCACGTCGGAAAAGACGCACAGGTCGCCGAAGTGGCGGCTGGCCCGGCGGACCGAGATGACCGGATGAGCGTGGGCCGAGTGGGCGGGCATGGGGGTGGGCATAGGTTTATCTCCCGTTGATCCTCGTGCGGAAAAGCAGAACCGAGGATGCGGAGACCGATCGTTCAGACGAGCCCGCGTTCAGGCGAGCACAGTCGATACGGCCTCCGCCCGAGGGCCGGGCGCCCGGGGTCGCGGACGACCGAAAGTATCCGGATGGGAGTGACGCCGAAGCTCACCGCGGCGGCGTTGTTCTTCCTCGGTCGGTCCACGCGTGGTTCGGCCGAAACCGAACAGCGCATCGTCCGCACGGCCCGTCCACAGCACAGCCGCCACTGCGGCGAGGATGACCACGAGCCCTGCCAGCAACACCGGTGTAGGACCGGCCGAGCCGAGATCGACGGAGAAGACAACGGCAACAGCCCACGACAACAGAAAGCACACCAGGGTCATACCGCTGCGCGGACCGAAGAACATACCGGCAAGTCTATATACGGCGCACCCGCGGGTGGACGAGCACGGTCGACATGCTCTGCCTCCGTCGACGTAGCGGGGCATGTCTCGTCACTCCGGGCTGCATCTCGACAGGTCCCTCGGGAATGTGCGCCGTCGGCTCACACACCTACCGGGTGGCGGGTTCGTCGGGCCGGTCTTCCTGGAAGCTTCCGGCAGGCGTGTGGGCAAGGAGTGGGTGAGGATCGTCGCGTCCTGTTGTCAATGGACGTTCGCGACCGGGACCTCATGCCGGTGCTTCCGTGTCCGAGCGAGTCGTGGAATGGGGGCCGTCGGCACCGGCGATCGTCGGTCTCGTCGTCGCGGTGGCCGGCGTGGGGAGCTGGATGGGGTTACGCACCGAGCACATGGATGATGTGCGGACCGACCGCGGGTGACGTTACGTCACTATCACCGGTATCCCCGGGCGGACGAAGACGCCACGTCGTCCTGGCTGCGCGAGCACGAATGCGCCAGGCACACGCTTACATTCACGACTCCCAGCGACGTCGAGCATCGCCGGAGCCGCCGGTGCCCGTAGGCTGCCGCGGCCATAAGGGGTCTCGGCCGAGTGCATCGCCTACACCGACCAGGACCGACGACGCGGTCCCTGATGCGGTGCTACCGACAGTGCGGCCCGGCCAAGGTGCATATCCACGCTCTGCTGATCTTCCAGATGCCGTGCTCGGCGACGAGCGGGACGACGGCGCTGTTGCCGGGTGCGATGGTGATGGCCTGCGCCACGCCGCCGGGGGCACCGGTGCCGACCACCGAGACCGCCAGGGCCTGGGCACCATCCGGTACGACCGTGGTGGCGCGCAATGTTGCTTCGCCGGTGTGCGCGACCTGCTGGACGGGATCGGGGGTGTCGAGGCTGGCGCCTTCGAACAGGCGCACTCGCGTCTCCAACTCCACGTCGTAGTCGAACGCGGCAGCGAGCATCTCGGTGACCTGCTCCGCGGGCGGAATGCTGGAGGCGGGCAACTCGAGGGACGAATGCGTCGGTGGGAACGCGTCCGCAGAAGTGGGGGCACGCCCGGCGGTCGGTAAGCCCGGGTCGGTGCTGCACCCGCAGATCGCCACGAGTGCGACGATGGCGGTTGCGATGCTGCTCGGCAGGCGTGCGGTCATGGAAGAGTCCTTGCCGGGTGTGCGGTGTTGAACAGGGTCGAGACGTCAGGATATCGATGCCGAGCGAGCCAGGCTCAGCATCGAGGCCGCCCATACTGTTTGGGACAGCGGCTCGTTCAGCTGTGGGCCACGGCGGTGATACTGACTGCGTCAGCATCACACTGAGCGACGAGGTGACTGCGGCGCAATGAATCGACGAGCACCCCGAAACCTCAAGGGTGACTAGGTTGAGCGTTTGATCCACCGCTCTGCTGCGAGTACCCGGTTCTATCAGCTTGTAGCTCGGATTCGCGGGATGTGACCCGACACGGACTTGTGACGGCCGTGCCTCACTGCCGGTGTCGGTTCTGCCTTCCGGCGTTGGGTAGCGTCGACGCGTCCGGAACGAGAAGATCCGGGGTGGCCGGCATTCCGGCCGGGGGATGCAGGACGAAGGGGGAGTCGACGTGCGAGACGGAGTATCGGTAGGGCGGGCCCGGGCGAGGTCGGTTGCCGCGGCGGTGGCGGCGATGATGATCGTGCCTCTGGGTAGTGGGGTGGCGCCGGCGCAGGACCGCGAGTCGGATCCGATCGTGGCCTCACACGCGTTGCTCGCTGATCCGGTCGCCTCGAACGGCTCGCGCATCGTGTCGAGTGAGATCGACGGCCAGTATCTGACGGTGCAGGTGTACTCGGCGGCGATGGACACGACCATTCCGGTGCGGGTGCAACGCCCCCGCGATGCGTCCGAGCCGCGTCCGGTGCTGTATCTGGTCAACGGTGCCGGGGGTGGCACCGATTCGGCGACGTGGTGGGTCAATACCGATGTCGGGGAGTTCCTGACCGGTCAGAATGTCAATGTGGTCATGCCCCTCGGTGGGGCGTTCTCCTACTACACCGACTGGAAGCGCGAGGACCCGCAGCTCGGGAGGAACAAGTGGCAGACGTTCTTCCTCGACGAGCTGCCCCCGCTGATCGACGCCGCATTGGGCACCAATGGGGTGCAGGCCATCGCGGCGAATTCGATGACCGCCACGGCGGTGTTGCAGTATGCGATCGCCAGGCCGGGCTTCTATTCGGCGGTGGCCGGGTACAGCGGATGCGCCCAGACCTCGGATCCGGTCGGCCGTGAGTTCGTCAAGTTGGTCGTCGAGACCTGGGGCGGCGGCGATGTGCGGAATATGTACGGCGAGGACGATGATCCGGCGTGGGTGGCCCATGATCCGGTGGTCCATGCCGAAGGGTTGCGCGGTACGCGTCTGTTCCTCTCGGATGCGACGGGGCTGCCCGGTCCGCACGACACCCTCGGCAACGAGTTCACCATCGGGGAGCAGGATGCGGCGCTTGATCAGCAAGGGTTGGCGTTGGCCAATCAGGTCGTCGTCGGTGGGGTGATCGAAGCGGCCGTGCATTGGTGCACCACCAATTTGCAGACCCGTCTGAACGAGCTCGACATTCCCGCGACGTTCGATCTGCAGCCGGCCGGGACGCATTCGTGGGGTTACTGGCAGGACGCGTTCCACCGGTCCTGGCCGCTGCTGGCGGAGGAACTGGGGTTGCCGCAGCCCGAATGACTCAGCCTTGCTGGTGACCGCTCACCGGGATCGTCAGGTACCCGGCACGACTGCATCCGCATGCGCCCGTCTGTGTCGTGATGGCGCGTGTACTGGAGGTCGAACGGTTCCGAGCGGTCTCGAAGTCCCGCTCCGCTTCGGAGGACCATCAGGTCCATTGAGGACGTCCTGCTTGTGGAGCGTCAACAGCACGCTCCGAGCCGGAAGATGAGGGATGCGAGACTTCATGGATGAGCTACCTTCCCCACGACGATGCGATTCGGATCCTGGAGCGCTGGACCGACGGGACGAGCCCTCGACTGCTCGGGCAAGGGATGGAAGGCACCGTCTACGCGGTCGACCGGAACCGAGTCGCGAAGATCTGGTTCGACGAATCGGAAGCCTCACTACAGCGGCTTCAGTGTTTCTGCAACGCCCTGGCCGCCAACTCCTTCCGGTTCGAAATCCCTCGAATCCTCGAGATCCATCGAGTCGAAGGCCGCTGCGTCACGATCGAACAGCGGCTGGTCGGCACCAGCCTGGCTGATCTCCTCGAAACCGGGCACACCGGTCTCGACGAAGCGCGGTCCACACTTGTCGACGCACTCGCCGAGCTGGCGGGAAGCGGCGCGGTGCCCGCAGCGCGAACCCTACCGGTCATGGACGAGAGTGCGCCCCTCTACGAGGGGTCCGAGGATTTCTCGAACGCTCTCGCAGACGTGGCCGAGCGTCGCCTCGCCCGGTTCCGGCGGACGCTCGATTCTGCTGTCGAAGAACTCGACAAGAAAGTTGTCGCGTTGCGCGCTCGTCTGCACGAGGTCGACAGCCGCCGTCGTTCCGTCATCCACGGTGACCTGATCCCGGGCAACATCCTGATCGGCGAAGCCCGCACCCCTACCGCCGTGCTCGACTGGGGATTTTTCACTACGGAAGGAGATCCGGCCTTCGACGGCGCCGTAGCGGCTTCGATCTTCGACATGTACGGCGATGGCGCCCTGAACACCGAACTCGATCTCTACGCGCAACTCGAAGACCGCCTGGGGTACGAACGCGAGACGCTGTTGGTCTACCGCGCGGCGTACTCCCTGATCACCGCGAACGCGTACGACGCCGACGGCAACGACGGGCATTTCGCCTGGTGTGCCGACGCTCTCAACCGGCCGGACGTCGTCGACGCTCTCCTGGCTTGATCTCTTGTCGGCAGTCGAGGCCGGTGGTCGCTGGTTGGTTGTCCGGCACTGTGTTCGGTACCTGCGGGAGCGACTGATCCTATTTCTTATTCGGTCCAGAGGTCACCGTAGGGGAGCTCGCCGAAGCGATCGATCGGCCATGGAACCCGCTTACCGTTGACGGAAAATCTTACGGTTCTGCGCGGCGGCTGCCTGCACGGACGGACGTCGACAGCACGGAACGAATAGCGGTCCTGCGGTACCCGCTCCCACTCGAAGTCCACGATTTCGCCGACCTGAAGGTCGGAGCCCTGTCCGCGGATCTCGATCGATTCCCCGCGGGCAAGAGGCGGATGATTGAGCGTCCAAAGATTGCTGAAGTGCACCCAGCACCCGGTGGGAGTGTCCGACGATTCGATGACACCCCACCCTTCTTCACCGTGCCAGATGGCGACAACACCCACGCTCGTCATCCTGGGACCGTAGCGCGCCTGACGACATGCACGCCGAGGACCGACGCGAACCGGATTGTCTCGTCGACCGATCGTGGAGACCGCAGAACATCCGCTAGCGGGCCCAGAAATCTTCCGCGCACCGGCCGGGCCGGAACCCGAAGAACTCCACCATCGCCACAGCTTCGGGAAAGTTGTCGGCCAAAGCCTCCGGCACGTGTGCATCGCTACCGAAAGTGATGGCCCGGCCGCCTTCCTCGGTCCACCATTGCAGAATCCACGGCCACAATCTGCGAGTATTCATCTCCAAGGCGCGCCCGCTCTCGGCGAGGGAGCGCATCGCCGCTCGAAACCCCTCCTCGAAGCGTCGGGGATCGAACGGGCCTTCTGTGACACTCGGCCACGCCCGGACCGCGTAGTCGATGTGGCAGAACACCTCGAACTCATCGGATCCGGCGACCATCCGGGGAATCTCCTCGAGGTAGGCCCAGATCACGTCGTCGGCAGGCCACATCCGGAACAGTGTGTCGGGTTCGTAGCGGTCGTCACCGACCTCGCGGGTGTGAAGAGAACCGTTGACCCGCTCGAAGGTGGACACGTCGACCAGCATCGATGCCTGCCGCCGGAACAGATGGGGTTGGCCGAACTCGACTCCGGCGAGGATCGTCAGGTCGGGAAACCGATGACGGCATCGGTCGATGCTCTCGCGGTATCCGGCCACGTCCAGTGGCGGTGGTCGCAGGTACCCGTCGGGGTCGAGCATGTCTTGTTGGTGGGACAAAAGGTCCTCGGGGGTGGTGCGCCACGCGTCGTCGAAGTCGAAATGTTCGGTGAAGACCACTGCCGGGAGGCCGATCGCGACGGCGCGTTCACACATCGTCTCCATCCGGCCGGCGGCGAACGAATTCGGGCCGCCGGTATCCCAGGACCATTCGCTGTGGACGTGACTGTCGGCAGGCAGGGGCATTGTTCGATATTCGCATGGCCTGAACCCATTCTCCGATCCTCGGGGGCGCGGTGTGCTGTTCGACGATCCCCAAACAACACACTCGAAACGGCCTGGCACTCGATCACATCCTGCCGAATCGAGTCGCTGGACCGTCCTGTTTAACCGTCCTGCATTTGGATCTCGTATCGCTGACCCAAACAGTGCGGTGGTCGCCTCAGGGTTGGAATCCTGATCGGATATGCCCGATGCAGCACCGCGGGCCAAGATCTGCGAGCCCAACGCACGGCCCTCAAACGCCTCGGAGCCCGCGACGACCGGATCTACACCGACAAGGGCTACACCGTCGCCGACGCTCACACCTACGCCGTCCGCAGCTAGAGTCACGGCGTCGAAGGGGTCGCGACTGCTCGAACCCGGTGATCCCCCAGGTTACCGAGTTCGGGCCGAGGCCCCGCGAGGGATCCTCGGACCGAGTGTTGGGCAGTAGCGGCCCCCGGACTCGCTGGACAGGACTGTAGCGCACCCGCCGGACACCACCGACCATGATCACGACGGGTGGACTTCGGTGTTGTTGGCCCACCTCCGCCGCGCTGCCTCCATGGGCCACCGAGCGGGCTCCGATCCCATCCCCGACACGGTCATTCGAAGGCAAGTCGGCGCGCAGCGGTGGCGCGGCAGCACCAGATTCAGAGGCCGGCCGATCCGAGTCCGCGAACGAGGACGTGCGTGCCGCTCGCGGACGCCGCAGAACCGCGGCCAGGACGAACAGTGATGTGATCGCCGCAAACCGAGACCTGGGCCGGGTGAGCCGGCCGCAAGAAACCACGCCGCCAACAATGCGTCGAGCACCACCAAGACCAGACAGGTACCGAATCCCGCACGACCGATCAGCATCTCTGTACACCCCCATCACTCCCCATCCCGTGGCCCGTGTCCGGCACCTCGATGCCGGACACGGGCCACCTTCGGTGTCCACCGAAACGAGCGTCGCTGACGCGCCGCCCTGCTCAACAACCCCGAGAAGGTGCCCTTCTGACCATCCGATTTTGACCTGCGGTCCGCTTCGCACAACCCCCGGCGCTGCGCGGCCTGGTGGCCCGGAAAATTCTTTCCCCCGCTTCGCTCCTCGAAAGATTTTTCCGTCCGGAGGTTGCACTCCCGCGGCCCTGTGCAGGTCGTCATCTCCTTGCCAGAAGGGCACCAAGAACAGGCGGGCCGAGCAGGTCCGCCCCGACACTGAGGAGGCGGCTCATGACCGAGCCCATCAAGATTGACAACACCGGCGAGATGATCGCTGCCATCCCCGCCATGCTGGGCTTCGTGCCATCGCAGTCGGTCGTGCTGGTCTTCCTCGCGGGCAACCGGCTGTCCCACATCGCCCGGATGGACTTCGGCGAGATGGACCATCCGCTCGTCACCGCCGCGATCAAACGCTCCAATGACACCGAGAGCGTGTACGTCATCGTGGTCGCTGAGAACCGCACCTTCCATGAGGTGCTCGATGAGTCCGAGCGAGTGATCGCGATGCTGCTCGGTGCCGGAGCCGATGTGTGGGGCAGCTTCTACACCCCGAGTATTCGCGGCGGCGAGACCTGGACCGACCTGCGCGGACTGTTCGAGACCGGCACGGTCCCCGACCCCGCCATCACCGAGGTGGGCGCCGCGACCGTCCTGAGCGGCCGCACCGTGGCCCGCGACCGTTCCGAGCTCACCGCCCGCTACCGCCGCAAGGACTCGGTGACCGTCACCGATCGTCGACGCGCCCGCGCCGCGAAAGAGACGATGGGAGAGGAGTTCGCGAGCAGCATCATCCGCGAGCTGGCCAAACTGGTGAGCACCCGCACCACCCCCGATCCCGCTCTCGCCGCACGAGTCGGACTGTTGCTCACCACCGACATCCACGCCCGCGACGCCATCCTGGGACTGGCGGTGATCGACCCGAACGTCGCCTCCGAAACGATGGAAGCGATCGCCAGCAAGCTGCGCACCCGCGAGCGTGTGGCAGCGTTGACCGTCGCCGGGTTCTTCGCCTACGTGAACTTCCAGGGACCGGCCGCCGGAAGCGCGTTCACCGCCGCCCGAGAGGAAGCGACCCAGCATCCGCTGTGCGACACCCGGATGCTCGGACTGCTCGAAAAAGCACTCACCGCAGGGCTGCACCCGACGATGATCCGCAAGCTCGCAGGCACCGGAGTCGGTATCGCCCGTGAGAAGTTCCGCGTCGAGCTTCCCGCCCCCAGCGGCGACTGGATCTGACACCACAACACGGGCGAGGCCCCCGGAATCGGTAGTTCCGGGGGCCTCGCCCGTTGCGCTGGAGTGTCGATCAGGCATCGAGCCTGACCGACACTGGCGCACGTCCTACCGAGCACAGCATAACCACGCGCACGCCGTCAGAACTCGTCGCGCTCCGCATCGTCGGGGAACACGAAATCGACCGCCGGCGACGGCGACCGGAGAACACTCTCATCGCCCACGATCGCTTCGAGCTCGCTCTCGTTCGGGCGGATGCCGTGCTTGATCGCGTCGTACAACTGCTTTTCGATGTGTGACCGTTCCACCATGGTTATCTCTCGCCTATCCCGCACCCGACCCAGGAATCCGGGCCTCGGTGTGTGGTGGGGGTAGCACCGGGACGCCGGTGTTACCCGGCCACACCGCGACCATGCGAGTGCTGGCCTCATGCAGCGCATTGAGTTCATCGACGACCAGACGCAGGAACTCGGCCGGCTGCTGCAACGGATCGGGCAACGGCGGGTAGCGGTCGTTGTCCTCGAGGGGATCCAGTGACGGATTCCCCGGATGGGGGATGTCCACTTTCGCGGCCCGCGAGAGACACACCTCGCCGGTGACGCTGTAACCGACAACGAACTCGTAGTCCTCTATCCCCACGGTGAAGATCAGCTCGCCCCAGACTGCGCGGTCCCAGCTGATGACCTCAGCTTCAATGGCGTCCTGCACCAGCCAGTGTCCAGTCGAAATACCGGGATACGGGGTCAGGCGATCGAAGTGCTCGGTGTGCAAGGTCAGCAGCGGCGGTGTGGTCATCTACCGATCCTTTCGCGGGCTGGACGAACCGTAACCGACTGCGCCGACACGACAAGGCGAAGACGTCAACGGCGGCGTACCGCTCATGTCGGTCATGGTCAGAACAACGTGCCTTGCCAGTCACCGGGGTTGGTCTTGGCATGAAAAAGTGCGTCCTCGTCATAGCCGTTGCACAACGCTTCACGGATCGCGAGGGACCGCTCATAACGTGAGCGTCCCTGCCCGTCGAGCAGGGCGTGACCGGACAGTCGGCCGAGAGCGATCGCGTAGCGCACGTTCTCGCTGTGCGTGGACTCCACCAGATGCCCCGGCCCGACGCGCACGCACAGCGGCTCGTTGCATTTGTGCTCGCACACCACATCCGGTGCCAGAGGACCGTGCACCAACTCCACCGAGAAGCGATGCGCAAGCATCGTGCGTTGCCGGTTCTCACGCTGGAAGTTGAACCGCCCGTATCCATCGGGCGCACTGATCGCACCGACCCAATACCAACACGTCGGGGACTTGACGACCTTCGACCAGAACGCCGCGATGTTCGTCTTCGACGGACGCAGCGAGTTGTCCACCACCCGGACCCGCCGCGGCCGCTCCTCCGACTCCTCAGTGACGATCTCGACATCGAGATCGGGAAACCCGATGTCGAGCGCGGGCTCCCCGTCGTCACTCATGACGGCAGCATCACGACGCCGCAGGCACCGTCTGCTTGTCGTCCTGCTTGTCCTCGGACGAGGATGCAGCCGACCCGGCGGCATCGGCGACACCGAGATCTGCCTTGGCTTGCATGATGAGCGTCTTCGCCTCGCGGGTGCTCACGCCGAGCAGCGGTGCCAGCTCCGACGCCGAGGCGCTGCGGCTGAACGTCACGATCGCTTCCGCGTACTCGCGCAGCAGCGACGATTCCTGCTCGCGCTCCTGCGGAGTCAACGTCTCCGTGCCGGCTTCCATCTCCCGCTGGATCTCGGCGATCTTCGCCGCATACTCCTCTTGGATCTTCTTGATGCGACGATCGCGGGTCTGCTCGAGCCGCTCGATCTTCTTCAGCGGAGCCTGTGCCCGCGAGGCGACCGTTGCTTCGAGCTTGGACAGCTTGTCCGTCGCGTCGTGGATGGGGCCGGCCAACGCTTCGAGTTCCGCTTGTCGAGCGAGCAGTCGCTCCCGCTGACGGCGGGCGTTTTCCCGAACGTTCGGCGTCGTGTGCGGACGAAGTGAGCGGCGAGATGCCGAATGGGAAGTCGAGGCCATAGGCAGGAAGTGTAGCGGCTCGCGCCGGTGGCGGGGAGGCCGACGACCGGAATCGAGGACGCTCCATCGACGTCCGGATCCGATCACCACACCGACCAACCGTGACGCCCACGTGCCTGACACACGCAGCTCCGCTGCTCGGACAGGACCATCGAGGCCCTGTCCGACCTTGGACCGAACTCAGTTCGGTCCAAAAAGCTATACACACCTCATGCACTAAAGGTGCGACGTGGCATAATCGGCGCCGTGATGACCGTCCACAAGCTCAATGCTGGGGACGGCTATGTCTATCTCACCAAGCATGTCGCCAAGGGCGACGCCACCGAATCCCGCAAGCCCGATGCGGTCGATTACTACCTCGCCAAGGGCACCCCGCCCGGCGTGTGGTGCGGGAAACTGGCGGAGAAGGTCGGTGTCGAGATCGGCACCGAAGTCACCGAATCCGCGATGCGGTCGGTGTTCGGTGCAGCGCGTACTCCGACCGCCTTGGACACCAAGCCCGGACCCGGCGCCTCGGCCGAGGACCATCTGAACTGGTCCCAGAGCACCGCCCTCGGACGGGCGTTTTCGTGGTTTCAGAACAGTCAGGAGTACGTCCACGACGTCGAGGAACTCTGCAGCGCCTACAAGGCCAAGCACGGCGATTACCCGACCACCGAGGCGAAGAAGGAAATTCAGTTCGCCACCGCCCGCAAGCACCTGAACCGCGAAAGTGGTGAGCAGGCCGGGCTGCTCAGCGATGAAGGCGTGTGGAAGTTCATCACCGAGCAGTACAACAAGGCGCGTCAGCCGGTGGCCGGCTACGACCTGGTGTTCACCCCCATGAAGTCCATCTCGTTGCTGTGGGGCCTGGGCGACGCGCAGGTCAAGGCCGCGGTCGAGGAAGCCCACAAGCAGGCCGTGGACGAAGCGTTGGAGTGGATCGAAGATCAGGTGATCTACACCCGCCGCGGTAAAGGTGGGGAGCGCAAGGTCAAGGCCGACGGGCTGTTGATCGCCCGGTTCGATCACTTCGACAATCGCGCTGCGGACCCGAACCTGCACACCCACAGCGCCGTGGTCAATCGTGTCTATGCCGAAGGCCGATGGACCACCATCGACGGGTCGATTCTCTACAAGGCGAACGTGTCGGCGTCGGAGAAGTACAACACCCGGGTGGCCGATCTGGTGGCCCGCAAGCTCGGTGTCACCTTCGCTCCGAGGCCGGATACGCCGGTCGGCAAGCAACCGGTCTACGAGGTCGAAGGCATCCCGTTGTCGCTGATCGAGGAGTTCTCCCGCCGCGCCGCGATCGAGGCACGCCAGGAAGAACTGGCCCGCGACTACAAGACCCGCTACGGCAAGAATCCCCCGAAAAAGGTGCAGTACGCCCAGGCGCAGCAGGCCACTCTGGACACCCGCAACGCGAAGAATCCCCCACGGTCACTGGCCGAGTTGCGGGCCGAATGGCGCGAGCGCGCCGAAGCGATTCTTGCGGGGAATGATCCCGCAGAGCTGGTCGACGCTGTCCGCGGGGAGCGGGATCGCCGTCCGGTGCTGACTCCGCAGCAGGTGCCGGCGCTCGTCGACGAGGTCGTCGATACGCTCTCGCACAAGGTCGGTTCGTGGACGGTGTTCTCGGTGACCGCCGAGATCGAAAGGCGGCTGCGAGAGTTCAGTTTCGCCGACGACGAGCAGCTGCGCGCGATCCACGATGATGCACTCGAACTCGCACTGCGCGACTACTGCCTGCCCATCGACATCGAGGAATACCACCTGCCCGAGCGGATCAGCGACCGCGTCGAACGCGGACGCCGGCGCAGTCTGCTCGTCGATCGCGCGCAGATGCGGTATACCGCGCAGTCGGTTCTCGACGCCGAGGATTTCATGCGTCAGCAGGCTCAGATGGACGATGAGCACACCGTGGACGATCGGATCATTCGCCGCACGATCCGCGCCGTCGAGGAGGCGAACGGCCACGAGCTCGGTGCCGATCAGCTCGCGATGATCACCCACTTCCTCACGGCCGGCACACGGGTTGCCGTGGCGGTCGGTGCGGCCGGTGCCGGCAAGACCACCGCGGCCACCGTGATCGCCCGGGCCTGGGAGGCCGTCAACGGAAACGTCATCGCCCTGGGTCCGTCGGCCCGTGCCGCCGAAGTGCTCGGTGAGGAAATTTCGGTTCAGGGCCGCACCATCGCCGACGTGCTCACCCGCGATCGCGTCGGTATCGCGACCGGGATCAGCCGCGGTGATCTGTTGCTGGTGGACGAGGCGGGCATGGCCTCGGCCCGCGATCTGGCCGACCTGACCCGCATCGCCACCGAGGCCGGTGCGGTGGTGCGGTTGCTGGGTGATCCGCAGCAGCTCGCTTCCGTCGAAGCCGGTGGCGTTCTGCGTGATCTGGCCGATCGCACCAACGCCCCGTTCCTGCGCAAGGTCCACCGTTTCGCCACCGTCGGTGAGGCCGAGGCGAGCCTGCGCTTGCGCAAGGGCGATGTGACGGTGCTCGAGTGGTACGAGCAGAACGATCGCATCCGGCAGGGCATGGCGCACGAGCTGGCCGATCTGGTTTTTGACGCCTATGTCGCCGACGTCGAGGCCGGGCAGGTTGCGTTGATGGTCGCTCCGACCAACGATTTGGTGCGCGAGCTCAACGAGAAGGCCGCTGCGTACTACCGCGCAGGCGGCACCGTCACCGGACCCGGCATCGTTCTGGCCGACGGTCTCGAAGCCGCTGTCGGGGATGTGGTGGTCACCCGGAAGAACAACTCCAAGTACGTCGTCGAGGACTCCGACGGCAACACCTCGGGCCGGGTGAAGAACGGCGACCTGTGGACCGTCGCCGAGATCGGCGACGACGGATCGCTGCGGCTGCGCAACAACATCAGCGGCGGCCAGGTCACCGTCGCCGCCGACTACATCACCGACAACGTGCAACTCGGGTACGCGACCACCGTGCACCGCTCGCAGGGCATGACGGTGGGAAGCTGCCACGTGCTCGCCGGGGCGAACATGGATCGTCAGTCGTTGTACGTCGCGCTCACCCGCGGCAAACACGCCAATATCGTCTACGCTGCCAACGACGAGCTGCCCGACTGGGACTTCGAACATCGCCCGGATGAGCATCCCGGCGCGATCGGTCTGCTCGCGAAGATCATCGCCCGCGACGGTTCCCAGCGCACCGTGCACCAGATGATCGAGGACGAACAGCGCAAGGCCGCGTCCTGGTCGACGATCACCAATACCTACATGCTTGCCGTCGGGGAGCTGTACGAGGACTACACCGAAGAGCTACTCGATCGGATCCTCACCGAGGAGCAGTTCGGCTGGGTGCACAGCCTCGGGGGGTGGGATCAGATCGTCACCTACGTCGCCCAGTCGGAAACTTTCGGGTGGGACACCGAGACTCTGCTGCGTGAGGCCGCCGCCGTGATGAGCTCCGAAGGCAGAGCCGGCCGGATCGACACCGAGACCAACTCCCCCGGCCAGGTCATCGCCCGCGCCCTGAAGACCCGCATCGATTCCGGGGACGGAGCGCAGTTGCCGCGCCGCCGTACCGATGCGGTGGCCGGCTACCGTGTGCCAGCACTGACCGACGCCGCGGCCGAAACCGATCCCATCCTCGCCGCCTACGCCCGCTCGTGCGAGCAGCAGATGCACGCGTTCATCGACTCCTACACCACCACCGCACTCGAATGCAGCGCGCCGTGGATCACCGCCATCGGCCAGCGGGGAACCGATCCCCGCCGGGTGCGGCTGTGGGAGTCCACGGTGCGGGAAATCGCGGTCTCGCGGGTGCTTGCCGACGCCTCCGCCGACGAGACCGATCCGATGGCGCACATCCGGCAGGCACGCCAGGGTGCGGTCGAGACGAACATCGAGCGGTTGTGCCGACCCGAGAACACCCGCGACGAGGTGGCCGGACCCTACGCCCGCTACAGCGACGCCGAGCTGGCGTCCGCGCAAGGTGTCAGCCGGGGACGGCTCACCGAAGATGCGATGCTGCTGTCGCTGGCCCGCGACGAACTCGAGCGGGCACGAGGGGAGATGTCTGCCCTCTCGGGCGTGGAGCGGTCCCTCGCACAGGTCGAAATCGACGAACGCAACATCGCGGTGGTGCGTGCTGCCCGCACCCGACTCGATGCCCTGACCCGGTCCCCGCAGGCCACCGAACACCAGATCGCCGCTGCCCGCGCCGCTGTGACCGCCGCCGAACAGGCAGCGCCGCCCGAGCGACGCTGGGCGGTGATCGAACGCGGTGCACAGCACTACCGCGCCGCCGAAGCCGCCAAGGCCCGCGCCCGCGCCACCGACGAACGCACGATCGGGCGGATCACCGACCGCATCACCCGACTCGAAGAATCGATCACCGCCGAACGCACCATCCTCGGCCAGATCGACGCCGAACTCGCCCGACGCAAGGCCGGCGGACCCGACTTCACCACCGGCATGTCGACGCGACGGACACGCACCGATTCGGGGGCGAACGTCCAGTTCGGTCTCGACCCCCTCGACCACGACACCGGACCGGAACGGGACCTGTAGGCCCGGACGCGGCGACCCCCGCCCCCGATGGCACAAGGAGAAGGACTATGGCGGACAACGACCAGAAGCGGCGGTTCCTGCGCAATCGGGGACGAGCAGCTCACCCCACCGAGGCGGCGAGTGCACCGAACTCGCCCGACGGGCCCTCGGCCGGTGCCCAGGCGAGACCGCAACCCCGACCGGCCAGGGCGCAAGCCAGCCAGGACGTGACCGACCTCGTCGGCTTTCTTCGCCAAGTCGACGGCCGCCGCGCTCAAGGGCATCCGGCCCCGGCACCGAAGAACCGAACCGAGGTTCTCGGCGCATTCCGGGGACAGCCCGCCGAGCAGACCACGGTCCAGATTCTGGCAGCAGCAGCAACAGCCCGGCATGTGGGCGCGCAGGCGCAGATCACCCGCAAATGGGAGCAGCTCGCGCAGGAGAATGCGGCACGACTGGACGCACTGCGAGCACAGCAGTACCGGCAAGAGCAGCAGCGATATGTGCAGGTGCAGATGCCCCCGGACGAGATCGCCCGCCGCCTCGCCGAGCGGCAGGCCATCGACCGGGACGCCGACAACCGCGTCTTCGACGCCGCCGCCGCCGTCGCATTGACCTACGTCGCCGCCCGAAGTGTGCCGTCGTTCGACAAGCTCGCCGAACTGTCCGAACAGCACCTCGCAGTGGCCGAACCCACCGAGAAAGTCCCGGCAGCGGTGACCGAACCCCTCGCCCCCACCACCGACGAACACACCGCCGACTCCGACACCGTAGAGATGAACGTCGACAAGTCCGAGACCAACCCGGACGCGTCCAGCGACCGTGCCCCGCAGCCCGACCCGGCCGACGCAGTCGAAGAAGAAAACGAAGCGGATGTGTCCGACCAGCTCGAACGGATCGCAGAGACGGCACCGACGAGCAGTGGTGACCTGGGCAAGATCGGAGCTGCCCTCGAGTCCGCCGGCCGGGGTCTGGCCGCCGCGGTCGGCCCGGTCAACGGTGACGACGAGGTCGCTCCTCCCCTGTCACCCGTCAACCTGAACCAGCTCAGTCAGGAACTACTCGATGCGGTCGGTGCTGCGATGAGCAGTCATCCCCGGTCGGTGACCGAGATGCTCAACATCGAACGCACGCCCGACCACACCAACGAGGCCGCGTTCGTCCCTGACACCGGCGTCGAACACAGTCACGAAGCAACGCTCGGGTACTGACCGAAGACAGCACTGTGGGGACCACCGGACGGTGGCCCCCACAGGTGTCTTTCGATCAGCTGGAGTAGGTGTACAGCACGCAGATCGTGGCAGCGAGGACGAACACGCCGGTGCCCAGAGCACACAGCGCCATTGCGAGGGCCGTCAGCCAGTATTGGGCGGCTTTTTCCTTGAAGCCGCTGAACCACATCACCCCAGCAAGGCCGAAGACGGACACCAGTACCGCGCCCACCGCTACCACGGTGGCCCACCGCCCGTATCCCACGGCTTGCGCCACCAGGTCGGTGGTGTCGCCGGCCGGGACGTAATCCCACAGGACCACCAGGTCCCGGTCGAGATAGAACCAGCCGGCCACCACGATGAACACCAGGGTCGGGGCCGCGTACCGGACCCACCACCACCGGCTGCGAGGTGCGTAGCGGGACAGTGCATCGAATGCTCTGCCCTGCACGTGAAGGGCGGACACTCGAGGATCACGCTCGCGTAGTTCCTCGACCGCGGCCGCAGCCTGATAGAACGCCAGCTCCCGTTGATCGTCGCTCAACGACACTTCCCACTCGTCGAGCCATCGCTGCTGTTCGTCACGGATCATCTGACGCCACTGGTCACCGGCCGGTGTCAGATCCGGCTTGGGCAAAGTCAGTTTCATGCCATTTCTTCCCATGTCTCGTCCCGGACCGTCCCGGCCCAGGGTCGTCGTGTCGTCGCTCGGATCACTGCTGTCTCTTAGCTGTGCTCGCTGACGATCTGCGTCTCCCGTTGTTCGGCTCGGGCGCTCGAACCATCCACGAACCGGCCTGTTCGTCTACGAACCATCGACGCGATCGCGTCGAGCACCAGGGTCGCCACCAGCGGAGCAACGATTACGCTGACGAACACCGTCGGGGGGACGGTGCGGAATATCAGGGTCTGACTTAGGTCCGGAATCATGGACACGCCTCCCAGTCCGATCAGCCAGCACACGATCGAAAGAGTCGTCGGGGCGAGGTGTCGATCACGGATGTAGTGTTCGCCGACGATTTCCTGACACCGGACTACGCGCAGGGCAACGACCCCGAGCTTCACCAGCAGGACGGTCGGTGCGAGCAGCAGGACTGCCCCGAGCATGAAACCGATGACGGGGTACGCCGGTGGTCCGGTCGGCGGGAGGACAGGGTCGATGGACACGAGGGCGGGCGCGACGGTCTGGAGGATCATCGCTGTCTCCTAGTTGTATTGGTCGAGGATTTTGTCAAGAACGTTGGACGGAACCGGGTCGGCAGGCAGGGCGGGCCAGCCCATGAAGCTGCGGTCGGCTTTGGCGTTGGCCATCGGTCCGGTGTCGCCGTCGAGGATGACCTTCAGATGTGGTTCGAGGTGCTGTATCCACCAGGAGGACATCGCGGACATCGAATCCGAGGCGCGGGCTTCTTCCCAGGCTTGGTGTAGCGCGGTCAGGCGGGCGACGACCTCCGGGTAGGCCCACCACCTCGCATCCCAGGACAGGCCGCCGTCGTTGTCGCTGATCCGCCGGCGGATCACCGGCAGGAAGAAACCGTTCACCCAGGCGATGACATTCGCGTACTTCGGCTCTTTCTTCTCCTGCGGTTCCGGAGTGGAGCCGACTGCTGCGGCCTGTTCCGGGGTCCACTCGTCGGCGGTGCCGTCTCCGGACTCGTTGCCGGTGTCCCAGCGATCGTCGGTCGTGCGGGGCAGATTCACCATGTTCATTCCTTCGACATGAACTCGGACGTAAACAGGGCAGTGGTGCGGGAGGACTCCACGACAGGCGCGTCTACGGTGCGTGGTTGCTGCGGACCCTCACTGCCTAGGCGATCGGACTCCCCCATCGGCAGCGCTTTTTGTTGGGCAGGGCCGAGCTGCTTGCTGTCCTTCGTCGACTGACGGATCGCCTCGGCGAACGGCGAGTTCCCCCAGAACGCTTTGCGGACCAGGATCGGGGTGGAGCCACCGATCGTCACCAGCGCCCGGGTTTTCGGCAGCGCCCGCAAGTCCCGCTTTTCGAAGATGGTTTCCTTCTGCCAGTTGTTCGACACACTCGCCTGACCGCTGGAGAAGAAGCCGGTGGGGCGGCTGCGAGATTCGGTGTCGACGTAGTGGGTGCCCACGGCATCGACCAGACCCGACAGGAAGGCGTCGTCTTCGACGTTGCCGCCGTACCAGACGACACTGCACGCATCGACCATGGACTTGAAGGCTTCGCGGCCCCAGACCTTTTCTCCCTGGGAGGGGGACTGGAAGAAGGTGATGAGGATGATGCCGCGGCCACCGAAGTGCGAGTACCAGCGGGGCAGGTCCTCGATCTTGCAGATATTGGCGGCCTCGTCGAGCACCGCAGTGAACGGGATCGGCATCCGTTCCGATTCCTGCTGCTCGGAGTATTCCTCGGCGCAGGTGAGGATCTGCCCGACCAGGGCACTGGAGATCGCCGAGGATGAACCAGGACCGTCTTTGGACAGCGCATACATCGTGTCGGTGCGGGTGACGAACTCGGCGGAGATGAACTCCGGTAGGTCGTGGACGTGCTCCCCTTCTGTGACGGTGACCCTGCCGGACTGATCAGTGCCGATGACGACCCGGCGGTTCGGCAGAACTGCTTCGGCATAGCGAGGCTCGTCCAACGGGGACAAGAAGCGCCGGGCCATGTCGTAGAAGCCGTCACGCTGCTTGGCGTTGACGGCCTGCTTACCGCGCATCGTGCGGGCCAGCTCCGGGTAGCCGTACTGCTCGAGCACGGCCGGGGGGATCTGTGACTGGGTGTTGGTCAGCCACTCGACCACATGCCGGATGTCCCCGCCGGCCAGGGCGGCGGCGAGCATGTAGGAGGCGAACAGATCGCGGGCGTTGCCGTCGAAGTAGGCATCGACACGGGCACCGGCGTCGGTGGCAGCGGAGATGAAGTAGCCGCATACCGCCGCGGCAGAAGGCAGGTCGGTGACGGTGCGCAGCGGGTTGAACCAGAAGCTCGCACGTTCTTGTCGGTTGCCGGTAGACACGCCTTGCAGGTCGAATACCCATACCCGTCCTGTTTCGCGGCGGATACCGACGGTGTGCGAGTACACATCCCCGCGGTTCGACGCCACCAGCGCCGCCCCCGGGGCGTGACAGATCGCCGGGATAGCGAACGAGGCGGATTTACCCATGCGGGCGCCGGCGAAGGCGATCGCCACGAATTCCCAGGTCATGCGCAGGGTACGATCCCCGACCACGGTGTGTCCGAGGGGGATGCCGAGGTAGCCGGGATGAGTCTGCGAGATGGCGGGGGCGAGCCGGTCGGTGGAGGCGGCGAGGTACTTCGGGTCGGCCTCGTCGACTTCTCGCGGATCGACCATCGTGCGGGCGAGGCGGTCGATGCGCTGTTCGAACTGCTTGCCCTTGACGGTCTCGAGCACCCCGAACCGGCGCAGCGCCCACCACCCGGCCCCGGCGAGAGCAGCGAGCAGGACCAGCTCGACGCCGAGGACGAGCGTCGCGCCCGCCGGCCAGCTCGTCGAGCCGAACCCCAGAGCGAAGAACAAGCCGATCGGATTCCAGGTGGGGTCTGCTCCCCCACCGGTGTTGTAGGCGATCGTCGGCAGATACGCCGCCACCAGCAGGGCCGGGAACGCCTTGAGGAACACCTCGTCGGCGGCCGAGGAGCTGCGCGGTCGCTCGCGTCTCGTTTGTGCCATCGTTTGTGTGTCCCCTTCTACTGCTGGAATCGGTAGTCGGTCAGTCGCCAGCCGCCGTCGGTGCGGACGATGGTGGTGCGCCACAGCTGCGGGGTCAGGCGGGTGCTGCGCCCGCTGGCGTGCAGCACCGACTGGGTGCAGATCACGTCGATGACCACGGTGCGCATCCCGGCCGGGGCCTCCGGGGTGGTATCCGAATGGGCGCAGACCGCCGTCACGGCGTCTTTCGCCGCCGCCCACTGCTGCCAATCGGCATCCGGACGGACGTCGGCACGGCTGCCGGATTCGGCGACGGCGAGCAGGTCCCCACCGAGATACGGCGTGGCCCGGATCAGGGCGTCGGTCTTGCTCTCGTCGATCGCGGGCTGCCAGGACAGGATCATCTGCATCGCGGTGATCGCAGTGTCGTCGGCGTCGATCTGCTGGGGTGAGAGCGGCTCGATCACCTGATGGTCGTCGCTGCCCTCATGGACGTGCTGCTCACCTGCGGGGTCGCTGCTACCGCAGCCCGCCACAGCGACGGCGGCCGCGGTGCACACCGCCGCGGCGGTGACTCGTGTGATCCTCACGGGTTTGCCTTCTTTCACTGGTTGCTCATCGCCCGGTACTGCGGTTCGGCGGCGATGATCTTGTCGGCATAGGGGCGGGTCTGGACCACGTAGTCGGTGTGCCCGGTGGGGAACCCGCCGGAGTTCAGGACGGCGCCTTCGCCGGCGTTGTAGCCGGCCAGATACAGCTCGGTGCGCCCGTTCGGTGCGCTGACCGTGCCGTCGTCGATCCAGCCGTCGATGGTGTCGGCGATAGTGCACATGTAGTGGCCTTGGGCCATGACGGCATCGCCGATGCTGTTCACATCGACCCGGCCGTCACCGTCGTAGTCGCGGCCGTAGCTCGCCCAGGTGCCCGGCATGAACTGCGCCGGTCCCATCGCTCCGGTCACCGATACCGGAGCGGAGTCTCCGTGGCGGAAGCCGTTCTCGGCGGCGAGCTGAGCAGCGAGCAGCGACGGTTTGATCTGCGGGCAGATCGACCCGGCCCGCTCGATCCACGGAACGAACTCCGGTGGCACGGTGCCGTCGGCGAGGTAGTCGCCCACCCCGTCCCCGGAGATGAGGCAGTCCGCCGCCATCGTGGTGGCGTTGCCGCTGCCACCGGGCAGCGACCCCCACGACACCAACCTCTCGTCGGTGCCCTGACCGTGGACGCTGATGTGCACGTGGTCGTAGTGGTTCTCGGTCTCGCTGCCGCGGTCTTCCATCAGACTCGAGGCACCGCCGACGGGGTAGTAGGTCTTCCGCCAGATCACGTACTCGACATTGAAGAACTCCGCATTGGCCAGCACGTAATCGGTGATCTCGTCCCCGAGAGCCACCCCGTCACCGGAGCGATAGTTCGCGATCATCAGATCCACAGCCCGACCTTCGGTGTGATCGCTGGCGTAGCCACCGTCGGCGCGCCACCCCCCGATGCTCGCGATCCGGTCCCCGAACTTCAGGTGGGCAGCGCGAGCGAGTTTCTTCGCATCGACCTGCAGGCCCTGCTCGGAACCGGCCGACGGCGGCAACGGCTGCGCCAAGTTCCCCTCCGGCGGGGCGGACGGCACCGCGGTGGGCGGCCCGGCCGGGGTCTGTCCCGGTGCGGGAGCGGAGTCGTAGTAGGGCAACGGGTCCACCGCTGCGGTGCCCCAGCCGCCGGGCCAGACTTCCCAGTGCAGATGCGGGCCGGTCGATTCCCCGCGATTGCCCACGGTGGCGATCTGCTGACCGGCGCGGACCTGCTCGCCGACGGCGACGGTGTAGGTCTCGATGTGCCCGTACACGGTGGACACGAGCTGACCGTCGATCACATGGTCGAGCACCACCCACTGCCCGAACCCGCTGGCGGGGCCGGCCTGGCGCACCACCCCGTCGGCCGAGGCGTAGATCGGGGTGCCGATGGCCCCGGCCAGGTCGATGCCCTGATGCTCGGTGCCCCAACGCGGGCCGAATCCGGAGGTGAAGGTGACGGTGGAGGGATCGACCGGCTTGATGAACGAACCCATCGGTGCGAGCTTGTCGCCGGATCCGAGACCGGTGCCGGGTCCGAGGCAGCTCGTGCCGTTCTCGCGATCTTCCTCGTCCGCAATTCCCATCACCAGGACGAGGAGCAGGAAGAACGGAATGAGTGTGAGCGCCAGAATCAGCGCGATCAGGCCGGTACCCCCCTTGCCGTTCACCGCAGGCTCAGATCCTCGGCGGCGATGCCGTGCTTGCGTGCCAGCGCCCGGTTCAGCTCCTGTGCCAGTGCCAGTTCCGCTTCCAACGCGGCGACTTCCTGCGGGGTGCGGCGAGGGCGCCGGCCGGAGCGGTTGACCCAGCCCCGCACCGTCGTCTCCGCGACGTCGAGCTGCGCAGCGGCGGCTCGCGTAGCGGCGGTGAAGCTGACCCCGGCCTTCATGCGCCCCAGGACCGTCTCGATCGCGGCCTCACGGGTGAGGTCATCGACCAGGGTGTACCGGCGACGGCCGCGACGCTCCCGCCGGCTCACGCTGCACGCCCCGTGGCTCGGTCCTCGTCGGCCGCCCGCAGACGGGCATCGGTGTCGTGAATCCCGGAATCCTTTTCTGCCTGGGGCACCCACACCTTGAACGGGGTGCCCGGTGTTGCGCCTTCACCGAGCTTGAGCAGGAAATGTCCGACACCGGCGGCGGTGCGCTTACTGCCCGCCGAGACGGTGCCATCGCCGTCTCCGGTGACCTTGCGGCGTGCTTGGCGCAGTGCCTTCTTCTCCTCCACCGAGGACGTGGTGTCGTTGGCCCAGCCGGTCACCATCGCCCGCTCAGCGCGGGAAAACTTCATGAACCGGCCGAGCCGGTCGAGTTCGGCCTCGGGGACCGGGCCGATGATGCGGGCGCGGGAGCGTTCGATCATGCCCAGCGCCCCGACCTTTTCGAAGTCCGCGAGCGAGTGCGTGACCATCGTCATCGCCACGCCCATCGACCGCTGCAACCGCTGCACCGCATCCAACCGGGCCACCGCCGAGCTGCCGGTCTGGATCACCTGCCAGACCTCGTCCAAGATGATGTGGGCGGCAATCGACTTCGCTCCGGGCACCTTGTTGTCGGCCAGGATATGCGCCGCTTCTACCGCCGCGAACGCTTCGTTCCACCCGGCGAGAAGCACAGCGGCCCGCATCAATTCGTCACCGGGCGGGACCGAGGACATGTCCAGGTCCACCATCGGCTTGGTGATATCGATCCGCACGGTGCTGTGCCGGTTGAAGGTTTCTCCGAACCGGCCCTTGACCAGCGCGCGCAGCGAGCGCAGCAGCGGTTTGATCTGACCGCGGTATTCGTCGTCGGTGTCGGCCACCGCGTCGTCCATCAGCTCCTCGGATCCGGTCGCGATCAGTGCCAGCAGGTCCTCGAGGCGGGCTGCGTGATCGTTGTCGAACTGCGAGTCCGGGGCGTAGAGCAGCCGGATCGCCGAGGCGAGCAGGGTTTCCTCGAAGTCCTTCAGGGGGCCGCGGCGGACGATCTCGAGCAGCGCACAGATCATGTTGAGCTGACGGGCGTGCAGCGCGAACTCGGCCTTTTCCCGTTCGAGGGAACCGGTAGGCAGTTGCTCGATCGCATCGCCGATCGGGCCGCGATCGAGGGGGTTGATCGCGCCGGTGCCGTAGCCGACCTCGCTGACCTGCCCGCCGACCTGCTCGGTGAGCACCCGCAGGTCCGGCTTGACGTCACCGGGCACGAGCACCAATGTGCCTCGCGCAATGTCGCCGAGGGCGATCCGGCGCAGCAGCGTCGACTTGCCGAAGCCGTTGAGGGCGCAGATGAAGCAGGACGGGGCGGTGATCGCCTTCATCTTCCAGGCGTAGAGCGGATCGAATCCGACGGCCGCGCCGGTGGTCAGATGCCGACCCAGCGGGGTGCCCAGCAGCGGAGCCTTCGCGCCGACGATCCACGGGTAGATCCCGGCGACCTGGACCGAGGTGCCCCGGTATTCGACCGGCGGCATCACCGTGGACATCCGGCCCCCACCGGCACCGTCGAATCCGCGATCGTCGAGCTCGGCGAGCGGGCGGTCGAAGCCGTCGGAATTGATCCGGGTCAACCGCTCGACCGTCGCCCGGCGACTGTACTGGCGGGTGACCAGGCTTTTCTTCCATGCCTTCGTGATGCCGGTCGCCGAGGCCGCTTGCTCCTCGAGAGCGGACAACTCGTCGTCCGACAGCAGGGTCTTGGCGATCTTCTCGGCTTGCGCGATCCGGGTCGAGGTCGTGGCTTTACCCATGACAGCGTCCTCCTCCTAGTTGCTCAGGAACGACGGGATAGTGGTGTGGTCGGGCGCGATGACTCCCACGCCGAGGGAGGCCGCGAACGCGGCGGCCTGCCAGCACCACGAGCGGCGGATCGTCAGCCGGCTCTGCCGCGAGAGGTCCTCGACCAGGGCGTCGATCTTCGGCACATCGGAGCTGCCGGCCGGTTCGGTCACGGTCACCAGCACCCCGAAGCGCACCATCCCGGCGCCACGGGCCTGTTCCATGCGGGCCTGGGCCGTGGCCGCCAGCTCGATCTGCGACTTCGCCGAACCGATCGATCCGTTCTTGAGCGACCCACCGTGCGCTTCGGCCATCGCGTTGCGGTAGTCGCTGTCGGCGATGTCGGTGGCTTCCCCGGCCGAATGCGGCCGGTAGATCACCGAGACCCGCTTGAGCGGCACCGCCTCGTTCGGGGCCAACAGGCGCTGGAGCACCCGTTCGGTCACCGCTCCCTTGGGGGCTTCACGCATCTCCCAGGTCACCGACACCGCACCGTCGTGGACGTACTTGCCGCCATCGGCGCTCTCCAGCGCGGTCCGCGGACCGCAGTCCTCCCAGGTCAGCCCGGTGCCCTCCCCGGAGTACACGCCGGCTTCGACATCGACGAGCGAGGCCGGGTCGTAGGAGCGGCGCACGAACGCCATGATGTCGTCGGCATCCATCGGCGAGCAGGGCACACCGGAGCGTGCTGCCGACGCCGTCAGGGCGGGCAGACGCCGGCCGAGTTCGACGGCCTGCTCGGAGGGGTCCTGTTTGCGTTCGGTGGTCTTGGCCTCGAAGGTGATCGCGATCCTCGCCGCGAGGCGGATACCGCCGGAGGTCAAGCCGGTGGCGAGCTGGTAGGCCGCATCGCGGGCGAGCTGTGGGGCGTCGGCGCGGGTGTTCTGGTGCACCGTTTCGTACAGTTCGATGCCGGTCTCGGGCAGCGTCTCGACGGTGGTGACCACCGCGAGGATGTCCGAGGTCTCACCGGCCCCGGACAGGAACTGTGCCCAGTTGCCGACATAGTGGTCGATCACGTCCTGATCGACGGCTTCGGCGCCTTGGGGGTAGGCGTCGAAGACGACGGTGTAGGCGCCCCGGCTGGGCATGTGGATCATGCCGAAGGTGCGCCCGTCGGAGTCGATGCCTTCGTAGAGCTCGGTGTCGCCGAGCACGCCGGGAAGTCGGTAGGCCCGCCCGGGAACGCGGGAGAACGTGCCCGAGGCGTAGGCGTGTTCACCGCGGCGGCGGCCGCGCCAGAACTGGAATCGCATCAGTGCCCTTTCGTAGCCGGAGCGGCCGTCACGGGAGATGACCAGGGGGATGAAGCAGACGATCACGGGGATGGCGAGCAGCAATGCGACCGTCATGCCGAGGAACAGGCCCGCGATGATGACGACGGCTGCGGCGGCGATCCCTGCGATCGAGGTGCCGAAGGTGGCTCCGAGCAGGCCGGTGCTGCGGGGTCGGCGCCAGTTGCCGTAGGTGTTGAATGTCGGCTCGTTGCTCACTGTTCGAAGCCCCCTCGGTTGAACTGGTGGCCGGCCCCCGTCGCCACAGGCGCATCGGAGCCAGTGTTAGCGGACCCGCCCGCACCGGAACCGCCGGAACCACTCGAAGCAGTGCTGCCGGGAGTGCCCGCGCCGTTGCCTTGGGGAGCCATGCCGCTGCCCTGCGGAGTTCCTTGCTGATTGCCTTCGGGGTTGCCACCTGCCGTACCCCACCCAGCGGGTGCGCCGGTGGGCTGTGCGCCCGCACCGCCGCCGGGTGGCTCGTCGTCACCCTTCGTCTTCGACGCAGCGAATCCCGCTCCGGATGCCGCGCCGCTGGCACCTCCGGTGGCGACCATCCCGGCGGCTTTCGCGCCCCCACCGAGCAGACCGACCAAACCTGCGGCAGCAGCGAGGCCGCTGCCGCCGCCTCCGAGTGCACCGATGTTCGGGACGATCAGGCGCATCAGGGCGGGCAGCACCAGCGCCGCGGCACACAAGGTGATGACCCCGGACAGGGCCATGAACCCGTCGCCGTTCTCGGGATCGGTGATGGTCGGGGTGGCCTCGAGGAACAGGATCGCCGAGACCCCGATCACGAACGCCCCGACCGGCTTGACCAGCAGGAATGCGATCGTCCAGGCCAGCATCTTCTCGTATGCCTGGCTGCCGACCTTGGTGCCTCCGGCCGCGCCGGCGATCGGCAGCGCCGCTGCCATGAGCACGAGGATGCCGGTGCGCAGCAGCATCAGAAACGCCATCATCAACCCGCCGAGCATGCCGATAATGCCGATCAGAAACAGCAGGCCCACACCGGCCGGACCGGAGTACAGGGTGATCGAGACCATCGCTTCGGCCAGGCGGGACGGGTCGGAGCCGACCGCACTGTCCATGAACCAGGCCGAAATCTGGTCCGACAGTTCGGTGCCGAGCACGATCAGCGTCGATGCTCCCCCGGCGAGCACCGCCGCACGGGCCATCTGCTTGAGACCCTCTTCCGAGGTGTCGCGGATCGCGCCGGATCGGGCCAGTGCCAGCCGGCCCCCGAGCAGGATCAGCGACAACGACAGGGCCGCGACCTGGATGTAGAAGGTGTAGTCGTTGACTGTCGCTACCGTCGTCTGGAAGGTGTCCCCGTCCATTTCGGTGCTGGTGATCCACCATCCGAGCGCGAACTTCAGCACCGCGACACCCGCATTGCCGATCCACAGCGCCGTCTTCTCGACCGCACCCTCAGCGACGCCCCCGGCGACATCTTCGATCGTGCCGATACCTGCATCGACCGCGGTGCCGACCGCGTCCCCGCAGCTGGGCAGGTCCACGTCGCCGATCTGATTGGCGATCCAGCCACCCACGGTGCCGGCCAGCATTCCACCCGGGGTGCAGGTCAACGTGCCGAGGGTGGTCTCCAGCTGCTCGAAGCCTGTGGCTTCCTCGTCGTCGACCTGGGACGAGTCGTCAGTAGCCGGAGTGAGGGAGGAATCCGTCTCCTGCGCTGCTGCGGTGTGTGCTCCCACGAGGGCGAGGACACCGACAACACACGTCACGGCGACAACCTTGATCAGTGCTGTCCACAAGCTGCGGGTCACCACCATTGTTGCCACCCGTCCGCCGAGAGGGATTCGTACTCGACACCGAGAGCGGTGGAATCGGCCTGGAGCACCCAGCCGGTGCCCTCACGCCAGACCATCGGGATCTTTGAGACCGCGATCTGGGCCGAGCCATTGGGGCGTTCGACGGTGTAGCCGAACTTCACCAGAGTCAGATCAGGGTTGAACAGCACGTTGACCATCGGCATCACCGACGCCGGCGTGTCGTCAGCAATCCCCAGAGCGGAGAACTCGCCCTTCGGGTCCGACACCAGTCCCGCCTCAGTCGCCATTTTCAGCCGGTTCCCGCCCGCGTAGGCATAGCCGAAGTAGTGGGCTGCTGCGAGTGCCGCTCCTTGCGCGGTGCGAGAGAACCCGGTGGCGACACCGTTGTCGGTGAACGCGGTGGGGCCATCGGAGGTCGAGAACGGAAGGTCCATGTTCCCGTGGATGCGCTGGAGCATCACCCCGCTAGGGGCCTGGTCCGCCGGACGGTTCGAGCTGGCCAGGGTGTCGGACAGGATCACGCCGTGGGGCTCGAGCGGCACGTAGATAACACGGTTGCCTTTGTCGAAGACCGGGTCCGGCTCGAACAGACCGTCCTTGTCCTGGGCGGTGGCGCTACTGCCGGTGGTCGGATCGAGAGAGACCAACGGCTCTGCGTCCTCGCCTCGGAAGACCATCACCAGGCTGACCACGACACCGACGACGACGATGACGGCCACCGCCGCCAAGCCGATGGTGAGTTTGGTTGCCGACGATGCGCGTTCGTTCTCGGCGTCGAATGAAGGGGTGTTCTTCTCGTGGGTCGAGTCGGTGGTGTTCTGCTCGGTCACTTGCGCGTCTCCTCGAGATCGACCAGCTCCGACGGCAATCCGTCGAGAGCGGTGATGGCGGCGGCGGTCTCGTCGCTGGGCAGGTTCAGTCGCCAGTCGTCGTCGACCCACACCACCTGGGTGGTCGAAGAGGCGAGCGAATCATCGGAGAATCGCTGCACGACACCGACGGTCGCAGCGTCGTCGCTGTAGTCGTCGATGGTGTAGCCGACGATGGTCGGCACCATCTCGGGGTCGGTGCCCGAAATCTCCACCAGCCCCCGGTGGGCGGCGTACAGGTCGCGGCCGTCGCCGGGTGCGGCGACACCGGCCAGGATCTGGGGCCAGTTGCGATCGGAAGCGGTGGCCAGCTGCACCGACTGGGTGATCGCCGCCAGCGCCGCTCCCTGTGGGGTGTGGCTGAATCCGGCGAAGGGTTCCCATTCACCATTGCTGGGGCCGTCGGTGGTGCCGATCGGCACTTCGATCCCGCCGAGCGTGATCCACCGGTTGATCTGCGGTGGATCGGTGATCGACAGCTCGGACCCGGGGGTGTGCGTTCCTGCGCAGCTGGTGGCAGTCAGCGCCACCGCGACCACCGTTGCTCGCGCCCACCGACGCATCATCGTTCGTTCTCCTCGTTGCCGGATTGCTGTTGCTGTTGTCTCTGTTCGAGCTGGTCGATGACCGTCGGGGAATGACCGCTTCCGATCTGCTGGGCTTGGGGCCCCTGGGCCGTGGCCAGCAGGATCGTGGCGATGGTCGCGGCCACGCCGCCGGCGAGGATCGCCCCGATGTTCGCTGCGACGAACTCTGCGGCGGTGGGGGATTCGATGCCGGCACCGTGCTTGTGGTCCCAGGCCAGGCGTCCGCCGACGAAGATCACTTTGGCCACGCACAGGATGAACACGATCCCGGCCGCATAGCCCAGCAGCGTTTGGAAGCCGTCGACGACCTCGCCGGGAAGGGGCACGACCCCTTGAGCGGATACCTGCATCGCTTGACCCCCGCCCTTACGCCGCAGAAGTGACGGCGCCGAGGATCTGGTTCGCCGAGATCGCCACGATCGCACCGACAAGCGAGCCGACGAGCATCTTCGGCGAGTCCCCCGAGCCGTGCTGCCACTTCTCCCACGCGAACTTGCCGCCCGAGAAGATCAGGGCCGCAACGCAGGCGAGCGTGACGCCCCACAGCAGCCAGTTCAGCAGCTTGAGCAGGCCGTTCGCGCCCGGAGGCACTTCCGGGTTGATGTCGAAATTGACGGCACCCTGCGCGAGATACGCGGTATCTACAACCGTCTGGATCATGAACTGTCCTCCGTGCTACTGGCCCGACCACAAGGTCGGGAGACTCGATTGGATTGCCGTGACGATGCCGACCCCGGCAGCGATCACGTCCTCGGGAACGTCGATGACCGCTCCCTTGGTCTGGATGGGCACGCCGTCGAGGGCGCGCCAGGTCGGAAGGCTCGATCGGGCGGCCGAGGCCAGAAAGCGGTGCCAGCCGATCGACCAGTGCGCCTGGACCGCGCCGGTGACGATCGAACGCAGTTGGCGCACATCCTTCGGCAGCGGACCGGCCGCGTTGGCCACGGTGACCAGCCCGAGCAACTCGCAGGCCAGATCGCGGTTGCGGTGTTCGAGGATCAGATCGTGGGCACTGGACAGGCCCTGGATGGTTTCGCGGCAGACGACCACGACATAGGGCGATTCGATCTCTCGGGCATTCCCGCACGGCCATTGACGCTTCGCGTCGTCGGCGAAGTCCCAGTACTGGGCCAGGGTGGAGACCCCGGACCCGCCGTGTGCGCCGAGCAGCCACACCGCCGGTCCGGGAGCCGGAACCGGGTACGGCTCGATACGAGCGTCGACACTGGTGCGTTCTCTGGCGGTCATGCCAGCTCCCCCGTCCCGACCCGATCAGCGGTGTCGTTGTCCTGGTGGCCGGCCTCGATGCGGCCGAAAGCGTCGAGCACATCGGTCCAGGCATCGATCGACTCGACCGACAGGCGGCGATGGTCGACGGTGCCGGGGCGAGCCAGGCTCGCATCGAAGGGCACTTCGACGAACCCGGCGACCAGCGGGGACAGTGCATCGCGGATCGGGGTCAGATCGACCACGCTCTGCGGGAGCTGGTGTGAGATCGCCACCACCGTGTGGGAGAGCACGTCGCGTCCGTAGGTGCGCACCAGCCAGTCGAGGGCGCCGCGCATCCGGGCCAGCGGTTCGGCACGGGGCGGCACCGCGACGACGATCGCAGCCCCGGCCTCGATCAACGGAGCCACACGGCGTGCGCGCAGGGCTGTTCCGACATCGTGGATGCGGGCGAGGCTGCGGTCGGCGAGCAGGCTGTCCACCAGGGCCGAGTCGGTGGCTTCGCCGTGACCGACGACCACCGCCCCGGCACTACTGACAGCCATCCGCGAGCCGAGCTGGCGGACCGCCCGCGCAGAATCGAGCGGTTCGACCCCGACACGGGCGAGCAGGTTCCCGCCGTCGGTGGTGCCGTCGATCGCCGCGACCTGCGCATCGGCACCGAGGCGCAGGGCAGTGGCCAGGCCGAAGCAGGTCGTGGTCGCGGCCGCTCCCCCGGAGCCGGCCACCACGATGGCCGAGAGGTGTTCGGGCTGCTCGATTTTCGGGCTGCGACGCAATGCAACAACGTTGTTCATCGGTTCTCCACGTTCGCGATCTTCACGCCGCCGTCGGCGGGCATGGTGGTGATCCACTGCTTGTGGATGCCTTCGTCTCCCACGGGCGGGAACTTCAGCAGCACATCGACCGACCAGCGGTTGGGGTCCTCGGTCGGCAGCACGGTCACGCAGTGCTCGGTCCCGGCCGGAACAGCGTCGATGAAGCTCTGAATATCGTTGCCGGGCAGCACCATCAGCTCTGCGACGGCCTTGCCGTCCCGCTGGACGTAGTAGGCGTGCTCGAACGCCTGGATCACCGCCGGACCGGAATCACGTCCGCCGGGACCGTTGCCGACGATCCGATCCGGCTCGGTGACCGGGGCGCACCACGCCGGTGCCGCCGCGGTCGCGGTCGTGGTGGGGGTGGTCGAGGGCGAGGCCACCACCGACGAGGACGGCAGCGGCGGCACCTGTGGTTCGTCGGTGCTGCCGACCGTCGCGGTCACCACCGCAGCGGAGACCACTGCCAGCACGGCGACACCGCCGCCGACGAGCATCCAGGTGCGGGACCGATCGCCGTCCCGCTTCGCCGGAGCAGCGGCAGCGGTGTCGGTGACCGGCACGGCGGGGGCGCTGGCGGGGGCCTCGGCCGGCTCGGGGGCCGGAGTCGGCCGGGGAGGACGGGCACGGCCGATCGCGGACTTGAGTCCCCCGCGGTTGCGCTGCGCGATCACCAGCGGACCTCGCGGAATGTGGGCGCGCACCCAGTCCGGGGCGGTGGCATACGGGTCGTCGCCGGTGTCGTGGTCAGGGTGCGGGGCCGGTGCAGTGTCGGCGACGGGGGTCTCAGCAGTGCCGATCGGCTCCAGGTCGGTCTGGATGACCGCATCGTCGTCGGATTCCCAGGTGGTCTCGGCAGCGACCGGTTCGAGGTCCGAGGAGGCGAGCGCCGCGTCGGCGATCGTCTCGTCCGGGATCGGGAAGTGCACCGATCCGGTGTCGGTGTCTTCGGTGGGAGTCGGTTGCGGCCCGTAGTGCTCGGTTACATCCGGGAAGAGTGTTCCTCGATTGTCGGTCGACAAAGTGTCCTCCGTCGTCGGGTGGTGGGGGCGGGGCGTGCCCGCCCCCACCGAAAGCTGGTCGAGCAGGTCAGGCCGGCACGATGCCGTCGCCGATCGCGGTGGAGATCATCTCGGCGGCAGTGCCGGCCGAACCGCCGAAGAAGGTATCCAGTGCGTTGTCCACACCGGCGATCACGCCTTCACCACCGGGCTGGACCTTGACCCACTCACGGACCTGGGAATCGACCTGCGGGGCGGTCTGCACGACATTGCGGACGGCGTCGGCGGCGGCCTGTCCGACCGGGCCGGAGGACTGCCACTGCTCGACTGTGGAGTCGGCCTGCTCGGTGAGCACGTCCTCCCCTACGTCCGGCAGTTCCACCTCGATGGGCTGACCTTCGTCGTCACCGGCACCGAAAGCGGTCCCGGCAGCCAAACCCACCAGCCCACCACCGACGGCGCAGGGCACACCGGCCAGCGTCGCGCCGACAGCGGTACCGAGGGCGGTACCGGCGACACCGGTGGTGATCTGGGGCAGCGGAGGCGGCAACGGAACCATGCCGGCCATCCCGGCACCGGCAAGGCCACCAATCGTTCCGCCGAGTGCGCCACCACCGACGGCGCACGCCGTGCCGACCGCAGTCGCGCCGACGGCGGTTGCCGTGATCTGAGCGGTTGCTACCCGATCGGCGCGGCTGGCTTCGATACCGACCGACTTGTAGAACGTCGCCACATCCGACCGGATCAGACCGGCGGTGTTGTTGGTGCGCTCCCGGTCATCGTCGGTGACCCAGTTCGGCTGGTTGAAGTGGATGTCCCCGACCATGATCTTCTCGGGCGGAGCGATGTAGATCGGTTCCGGCTCGACCGGCTGCGGGGCACGCAGCTCCAGCGGGTCGATCGGCGGCGGAGAGGACTGCCGCTCGTAGCGGTTCGTGTCGTAGTTGTAGTCCGGCAGCGGCGCATACTCGCGCTGCTGCGCCGGCGGCGGAGTCCAGTAGATCTGCTTGGCCGGAGGCTCGGGCGCGCTGGTAGTACCGCCCTGAGTGGACGGTGCCGGGGTGGTCACCCCACCCTGCGAGGGAAGTTCCACCGGATCGGCCGAGGCCAGGCCGGTGCCCGCTGCCACGATCGCGGCGGCCGTGGCGGGCACGACACTCGCCTTGGCGATGCGCGATGCCCTGCGATGTTTGCTCATACTCGCTTCTCTTTCTTCTGTGTCGAGGCGTGAATCACGTGAATCAATTGAGTTCGGCGGCCGAGATGCCGCCTTGATCGAGCACCGTCGGTCCCGCGTCGACCACAGTCGTGGTGCTCACCGCCGGTGCCGAGGTGGTGGGCGGCGTCGTCGACGGGGACGTGGACGTGGACGTCGAGGTCACCGAGGTGGACGTGGACGTGGACGTCGAGGTCACCGAGGTGGACGTGGAGACGGCGGGGTCTGCCGCAGCCCGGATATCGGCTGCGGCGGCCGCGAGCCAGGACGCAGCGAACCGGGTCGGAGCCTGCCCGCTGGCCGTGGCCGGGACCGACCCGTAGGAGCCATGTTCGGCGGCGACATTGCGCACCGTCGTCATCGCCACCAGGTCGAACGCATCCCGGTTGGCCTTGACCTCGTTCTGCACGATCTGGAAGGTCTGCCGCACCAGCCGCTGCGAGGTCGCCGGCGGGACCAGCTCGGGCAGCACACTGACCGTCTTGGCCGCGAGCACAGCGAAGGCCGCGGCCGGATTGGCCAACCCGGCCGCCGCGACCGCTGCGATCGTCTCCGGGGTCAGCACCTTCTTGACGACCGTGACCGCCGCATTGATGCCGATCAGCCCGACCTTCATCAACGCTGCGGTGACTTCCTGCCCCGTCGGCGGCGTGGCCCGAGGATCGGATGCCTCGGCCAGGCGCTGCGAGATGGTCTTCTTCGGCTGGACCGAGATCGCCGACAGCGCGTTCTTCGGCGCCTGAATGTCCTGGTTGACCACATCGACGGCGGTCTTGAACGCTGTCGATGCCAGTGCCCGTCCGACCGTGGAGATCGCGACGAACGGATCCCCGCCGACCTCGACCTGACCGGCGACGTTGACCACCGCCCGCACGACCGGGGCGTTCGCCGGCGCATCACAGGCCAGATCCCCGCCCTGGCACCAGGACGACACCCGTCCCGACAGGCTGCCGTAGCTGCTGGTCAGATCGGCCACCGGCCCGATGCCACCCCCCTTGGGGGCGGTGAACGACACCGATGACAGCGCCTTGACCGCCTCTCCCCTGGTACCGGGAACCGGTGACGGGGCTGTCTGCGAGGTCCCGGGGAACAATCCCGATCCGGGGCTGCGGGTCGGCGCGCCGAACAAGGCACCGGCTGCGACCGAGCGGGCCGGAACGGCCCCGGTGCCCTCACCAACCGAACGCAGGAAGTTCGATGCGGCATGGGCGCCCTGGGAGAAGCCGACGACGGCGAGCTTGGCCGAGGGGCACTGCGAGAGCACCTTCTGCGCCGCCAGGGACAGGTTCTCCTCCCCCGCGGTCACCGACTCGACATACGACTCGGTGCCGCCGGGCGTCAGGCCACCGAACGAACCGGGATACGGCACATACGCCCGGTCCACGCTCGCGCCCAGCTGGCGGGCCTGATCGAGCAGCGGCCCCATGATGTTCGAGAGCATTCCGGTATCGACCTTCACCGGCGCATCGGGCGAGGTCTCGGTGGTGCCCTGCATTCCGAGCACGTACAGGTCCGGGCAGTCCGAGACCAGCTCGCCGAGCCAGTGCGGTTCATCGCCCGTGCTCGACTGGGCATAGGCCGGGGCGGTACCCAGGCCGGCAGTAGCCAGCACAGCTGCCGAAACTGATACGGCTGCAATGCGTTTGGGCCACGCGCTCATATTCCCCTCCTTCACGGCTACGACCTTACTCCAGATCGAAGTTATTTCCCACAGTTATTTCCTAAAGAATGTCGGCGGCGATTTCCACCTAGCTGCGCATATGCGGCAAAGTTGGTGCGAGAGTTACCGGAGTGGACCCGAGACGGAGGTGAGTGTGCCGCGCCGCGCCCTGTACGGGTTCGATCCCACCCGGCTCACCGAGGTGCGCCGCGAACGGGGCCTGTCCCGCTCCGACCTCGGACGCCTGTCCGGGGTCACGTACAACACCATCCGAAGCTGGGAGACCGGCGAGGGAGCACCGAGCCCGAGTGCGCTCGAACGCGTGGCCTCAGTCCTCGACGTTGCAATGAGCGAACTCGCCGTCGTGCCGGACGGAGTACAAACCCTGGCGAGCTGGCGGACCCGACAGGGCCTGGCGCAGGCCGACATTGCTCACGAACTGGGGTTGTCGAAGTCCACCTACTCCCGTCTCGAACGGGGCGAGCGCCCGTTGACCGATCCCGAATGCCTGAAGCTGGCACGCATCTTCGAGACAACCGAGGAACAGGTGAGAGCGCTGTGGATGCGCGCTCACCGACGGTCGAGCAGACCGACACGGTGACCCCGCCGGCACATTCACTCACACTCCTGCGTTTCGCCGACCATCCGATCGGAAACCCCCCGAAGGTCAAAATCACGATCGTAATATTACCGTGGTGATAGACGATGGACGTAGAGGAGCCCCCACAGCGGCGAGTCGATTCACGCAGTGGGGGTGGTTGTAGATTTGACAAGCCCGGTTCACCTGGCCGTTGTCGAGATTCACGAGGAGGTCCACCGTGGCGACGTTCGCCGAAAAGCTCCGCTACCTGATCGACAACGTCCACCCCAAGGACCGAGGCCCGTTCACCATGAACGAGATCGTCGATGGCATCCGCAGCAACGGCGGATCCATCACCCAGGGCTACATCTCCATGCTGCTCAACGGTCAACGCCCCAATCCGGGCCTGAAAGTCGCCCAGGACCTCGCCGACTTCTTCCGCGTCCCGCTGCAGTACTTCGCAGACGACGACTCGTTCGAAAAAGCTGTGCGGTACATCTCGTGGGTGCAATCCCTGCGAACCGAGGACGTCGAAGCAGCTGCTCGCACCTACAACCCCTACGACGACGAACCCACCCGGCCCTAATAGGGGAAGTTCACGATCGCGAGATACGTCAACGGCGCAATGACCAGGCCAGTGACGGCACCGACCGCAATTTCTTTCCTCGTGTGATGCTTCAACCTCATCCGGGACCATGCGATCGCCGGCGCGAGAACCAATCCGGTCCACCACCAGGGGGACAGTGCGACCGCGAGGACAGCGACAACGCCGCACCACACCCCCATGTGCACCGACGCCTTGACGCCGACCCCACTGGTCCAGACTCCGATCCCCACCAGGGTCACCAAGCCCGCGCACGTCAGGGCGATCATCTCTTTCGGCGCCTGAGCTACGAGCTGCACAACGAGCGCCACAAGCACCAGGACGAGGATCGCCCCGATCAACCCATGACGTTCCGAATGCTCCGTCACGTGATGGTTCCCGATCCGATCACGCACCATCCCCCACACGATCAACGCCATCGGCAGCACCCCGGCGAAGAGCGCAACGAAGGCGCCCCAGCCCGGATGACCGATCGCGAAACCGAGAATCAAGCACGACGCGATATTCACCGTCCACGGCGCAGCGATCTCGGTCAGCACCCTGGCCACCAGGTCTTTCACTTCCGCATCTCCGCCTTATCGCAGAGGTGAATATCCTGGAACGCCCTACCGACGGCGCGCACCCACTTGACCGCATCGAACCCCACCGGGGGCCGCAACCCATCGACCCCGATGCCCCCGGACTCGCCGGTGTCCACCCACCGCGCGATCGACTCCGGAGTCGCCGGCACCCCATGTTCGGGCAACTTGTCCACATCGGCCTGCATCGACAGCGCATCGAGCACCTCATTCGCCCGGTCCGCGGTACGCCGGGACGGATCGAACGAAGCCCACGAGCCCCGGATCACCCCCGGCCAGCGTTCCTTCACCACGACCATGTACAGCTCCGCGAAGTCCCGACGCTGCTTCTGACTCCGGAACACGCCCTCGATAGAGGACCACAGCAGCCCGAGCGTCGTCAGAACCGCTCCGATCAGAGCCAGCTGGGTCGTCAGATCCAGCGCATACGTCGAGGTCTCGACCCACCCGAGGCGCGCAGCGACGATGTATCCGCCCCGAATCCACGCATACGATGCCAGCACAGCAACCCCACAGGCCAGGATCGCCAGCCCCCGCCCTGAGGGCGTGCCCAGATCCCAACCCAGCAACACGACCACAGCGATGACGGTGCACAGAACAGCTGCCACCCCCATCACGAAGGCCGCGGAGTCGGCATAGCCCGGCAGATGCACGTAGAGCTCGTCGAACTGGTACCCATCGGCCGCCTGAGGAGCTGGCTCCGCCGAGAAGAACAACGCGACCGCCACCGCGGTTGCAGCCGCCGCCCCTGCCGACAGAGGGGCGATCCACCGCCGCTGACGATCCACGTCAGGCACCCGAAGCGCCACGATGATGATCGACGCGCCGAGACAGATCCCGAAGAAGATCCCGTGCTTGACCGCCGACGTTGCGTTCGCAACCCCCACGGCCTCACTGATGAACCGATCGACCGCACCGACATTCACCGTCGTGTGCAGCGCCATGAAGATGAACACCACAGCGGTACCGAGCGTCAGAACCGAGCGCGAAGTGCGCCAACGCCACAACCGAGTGAGAGCCACCCACCACAACAAGACCGACACGACGATCGAAGCGAACACCGCTACAACGCCTCGTTCAGCAACGATCGAATCCGAGCCGACCGCGCCCCATCTGCCCCGGCAATCCGCCGACACAACTCCGACGCGAACGCCTCCGCCTCCACCTCGAGTCGCCGCCGAGACTCGTCGAGACAGTCGAGCTGGCCGCACTCGCGCAGCATCAAATTGGCCATGTCATGCCACTCCGGGGGAAGCGTCCGGTTTGCAGTCTCCAACGCAGGCACCCCCTTGTGCCCCAGCAGCATGTGCCCGAATTCGTGAGCAACGGTCCGATCGGGAGTCGCGACCCACGGGGCGTAGTGAATCTCGTCCCGCTCCGGATAACTGCGCCAGACCCCGAAGACGCCAGGGGCGAGATCGTCACTACGGACCACCTGCAAGGGACGGTCACGGAGCCGCTCGATCGTCGGAATCAGTCCGAAGACCGACGCCGCCTCATCCCCCCGCGCATGTGCAAGTAGCTCGCTCACTGCACCCACTACCGGGTCCACAGACGCCCTCCCACTCCTCGGCGCCTCACGTCGCTCTCTAGAGAACTCGGCACACACCAAGTCGAGGGGTCGCAGCAATCGCGTCGAACCGACGTCCCCCCGACGGAACATCGACGAATCCGGAGATTCGACCTTTGGCATCGTACCGAGTTCTACGGGCTCGAAATGTGATCTGTGGCACCACGTCTGCAGATAAGCATTCCGCGTCTCGTGCATGCACTGCGTGTAATGCGTGTGGCGTCACGCAAGTGAGCTGCGCGTGCAGAGCAGTCAGTGCATGCATCGCATGTGTCGCGGGTATTGCATGCACGGCATGCACGGCATGCACGGCATGCACGGCATGCACGGCATGCATTGCGTGCACGCAATGCACATGTTGCGTATGTTGCACGGCGTGTCTGCAACGCAAGCCACGCGAGATACGCAAGGATTGCACTGTCGGCACGCCACGCACGGCACGCCTGCAACGCAAGCCACGCGAGGAACGCAAGGATTGCACTGTCGGCACGCCACGCACGGCACGCCTGCAACGCAAGCCACGCGAGGAACGCAAGGATTGCA
>NZ_JARDJE010000019.1:0-3289 GCF_048957735.1 Rhodococcus sp. As11 | reverse complement strand
CTGTCGGCACGCCACGCACGGCACGCCTGCAACGCAAGCCACGCGAGGAACGCGCCGTGATGCAACACGGACTCGGATCATCGACTGAAAGGTGCGCAATGCAACCACGCAAGATCGCCATTGCCAATCAGAAGGGCGGCGTGGGCAAGACTGCAACAGCACTCGGCCTGGCCAGTGCTGTGTCAGCGAAAGGGGGCAAGGTCCTTGTCGTCGATGCCGACTCTCAGGGCAATGCCACCAACGGCCTCGGTGTGACCGTCGAAGGCGACATGCTCACCACCTACCACCTGATGAACCAGACCGTCGAAGGTGGCGCAGCGAATGCCGTCATAGCGACCGACTGGGGCGGAGTCGACCTGATTCCCGCAGACGAGGAGCTCGGCAAAATCGAGTCCGATGGCTCAAACGACCTGGTCTTCCGCCTCGATGTCGCCTTCGAAGGCCTGGATCTGAGTCCCTACGACGTCGTGCTGTTCGACTGTCCACCAAGCTTGGGCAAGGTCCTGTTCGCCGTCCTCATCGCTTGTGACGGGGTGGTAGCTGTCACCGAACCGACGATCGACAGTGTGCATGGTGTCGAACGCCTCGACGAAACCATCCGTACGGTGCGCAAACGTGCCAACCCTCGCCTCAACTTCGACAAGATCGTTCTCAGCCGCCGCCGCGGCACCGCCGAGCACAATTTCCGGGAGACCGAGCTGCGGGAGGTCTATGGCGATCTCGTAGCCCGCACGATCATTCCGGAACTGGCAACTCGTCAGGACGCGCACAGCGCACGGACACCCATCCACCAATTCCGAGGTGGTCGCGCGATTTCTCTTCAAACCGCCTACAGCGATCTTCTTGCCGAACTGTCTCTCACCACTGGAGGTGCATCGTGACCGCACAACGTCAGCCGGCGATCCGCAAGACCCACCCCGCCGAGGAACTGCCCGAACGCCCCACGCGCATCGAGCAATCAACGCCCGCGCCGACCCCAGTACCTGCACGTTCGGTCACGCCGTCAGTGACGGGAAGCGACACCGATCCGGCAGAGGGCCTGTCGGCGACGCACAACACGCGAATCCGTCCGAGCATCAAGGCGCGGCTGCGTAGGGGAGTGGACAAACTTCGCTACGAGACGGGAGACCGAACCATTAGCGAGGCGTCGATTACCGACAAGGCGCTGCAGGAGTACCTCGACAAGCACGGACTCTGACGTAGCACTACGACCCCCAGCACTGCGTGCGTTGCAGGCCCGCGACGCACGCAGTGCAGGTCCCCTACGCGGCTGCAACCGCAAGGGGCCCGTTGACCAGGACTACCACCCGTTAGGAAGGACACCATCCGGTCATGCCCGACGATACAACCCCGCCCGCAACCGCGTTGCGAACCGAGTTGCCCGTGAGCCGACAGATGACACTGGCGTTGGTGACCGTGGCCGCCATGACTCTGTTCATCGCAGCGCTGTCCTTCATCCTGTCGTTCGATGCACTTCGAGCCCTGGCGATCGAGGTCGGTGTGCAACCGGGACGAGCATGGATGGCGCCGGTTGCCATCGACGTTGCCCAAGCTGCTGCAACCGCCGGCTATGTCATCTTCCGCATCTCCGGCCGCGGCCGATACACCCTTGCGTACTGCGCCACGTTGGCCGTGGTGACGGTGTTGTTGAGTGTGGTCGGCAACGCCTTCCATGCCTGGCAGACAGCTGAGCGCAACCTTGCCCGAGTTGCAGCAGGGGAGGACCTCGGGTTCGTTCCGCAGGCCCCCTGGATCGGAGCGCTGTTTGCCGCGATTTTCCCGCTGCTGTGGCTTGCGTTGTTCCACTTGTTCGTGATGATGATCCAGCGCAACCAACCCTCTCCCGGTACTCCAGCGCTTACCAACACCGTGGCACCCGCTTCGACTGTCTCTGCCACCGCGCCTCGGATCGCGGTGCGTCCCGAGCCTCGTGCTTCCGGAGACGGTGCAACCGCTGACGGAGGTCTGGCAACCCCTCACAGCGCCGCGCACGCACCGTTGCAGGGCGGGCCCGTGACCGAACAGAGCGATGCAACTGCTTCGGGAACACTCGCCTTCGCCTGCAACTCGGTTGTCGAGCCGACAACAATGGGACAACCTGCGGTGTCCGTCACGCGCAACGGATATGCGCAGACCCAGGAGGGATTGCTTCGATTCCTCGCCGACTCCGAGTTCCACGAGACCGTGCAAGTCGTGGCATCGATGATGATCAAGTCCCCGCAACTGCGGCAGATCGATGTTGCTCACCGATTGCAGATCGACAAGTCCACCGTCAGCCGGCGGTGGCGGCAGTTCTGTCAGGCGGCCGAAACCGAAGGGTTCCTGGTCCCGCCATTGCCTGCAATCGAGACCGCTGATCCGGTGAAAGAGCCCTCCCTCGTCTAGACCTCCGTATCGGAACCTTGCCCCAAGCGGCGGCGGAGAACGCTGTCCGCCGCCGCCTATGCACTGCGACCGGCAGATTGTGCGGAAGGTCGGGGCGGTGACGGTGAGGATGGAGCTGGAATGCCGAAGAGAGGTGCCGTGTACTTCGTCGACGGCCGTCGCATTCGGTCGCTCGAGGATTTTCTTTCTGTTGTGGGCGAAGCAGTATGGGGGCCCGGTGGGTATTTTGGTCGCAATCTGGATGCCTTCGCTGACTGTCTGACCGGCGGATATGGCACACCCGAAGACATCTTCACTGCATCTCGACAACAACTGTCGAGATGCAGTGAAGTTTGACAGGACACGCCGCTAAAGATTGACCGAGGCTCGGTGAGACGAGAGCGCCGGTCAAGGTTTCATTCCGGGAAACCGCAGCTCAGAGGCCTTATAAAGCTGCGGTCGGCCCAGTTAATCTGCCCCGCCCCATCTCGCTCATCTTCGCTGCATCTCGACAATGTCGCGATGCAGTGAAGATTGACAGGACACGCCGCTATAGATTGACAGAGGCTCGGTGAGACGAGAGCGCCGGTCAAGGTTTCATTCCAGGAAACCGCAGCTCAGAAGCCTTAAAAAGGCGGTAGTCGGCCCAGTTGATCTGCCTCGCCCATCTCGCTAATCTTCGCTGCATCTCGACATCAGGTGCGGGAGAGTGCGGCTTCTTCTCGGGCTCGGCGCAGGGTTGCGTACATCGCGGAACGGCAGAGTCCGCTGATTTCGCAGAGCTGGGCTGCGGTGTATTCGCCGGATTCGTAGTCGGCGAGCAGGCGTTTGCGCTGCAAGGTGGACAGCTTCGGTTGCTTGCCTTTGAGGCGGCCGGCCTTCTTCGCTTCGGCCATGCCTTCGCGGGTGCGGGCGCGGATGAGGT